>NZ_JBGLYK010000280.1:0-6185 GCF_047304025.1 Pseudomonas sp. Pseusp97
CTTCGTAGGAGCGAGCTTGCTCGCGAACCCGCCCAACACCATCAGCCAGATCACCCTCAAGCTACCCTCCCCCGCCACTGCAACAACACCACCCCGGCAATGATCAATCCGACTGCCAGCAGCCCCTCCGGTGACAATCGCCGCACCGGGAAGCCAGCCCAGCCGAACTGGTCGCACAGCGCCGACATCAGCATTTGCCCGGCCACCACGCAGGCGAGGAAAGTCGCCGCGCCGAGCTGCGGCGCCAGCATTACCGCGACCGTCAGATAAGCCGCACCGAACAGTCCGCCCAGCCAGCCCCACCAGGGCGTAGCGGCTATGCCGGCCGCCGGCGGAAGCGGAACACGAAAGGCCAGCAGCGCAAGGATCACCGCCGCCAGGCTTACGCCCAGGGACGTCAGGCTGGCACTCAACGGGTGACCCAGCTGGCGGCCGAGCAGCGAGTTGCTGCCAGCCTGCAGGGCCACCAGGGCGCCCACGCCGATGGCGGGCAACAGAAGAAGCAATTTCGACATCGAGGTTCTCCAAGGCTTGTCGAGGAGATGCAGCTTCTGCTATCCATTTGGCGCATGGAAATGAATGATCGGTACAGCCTGAATGCACTCGATTCATAACCTGCGCCGCATCGACCTCAACCTGCTGGTGATCCTCGATGCCCTGCTGGACGAGCGCCATGTCTCCCGCGCGGCCGAGCGGCTGGCGATGACGCAGCCGGCGGTCAGCCACGCGCTCAATCGCCTGCGCGACCTGCTCGACGACCCGTTGCTGGTGCGCGTCGGCAACCAGATGCAGCTGACCCGCCGCGCCTTCGAACTGGCCGGGCCGTTGCGGGAAATCCTCGGCGGCGTGCGCCGGCTGGTGCTGGGCGATGACTTCGACCCGGCCAGCGCCGAGCTGGAGCTGCGCCTGGGCATGTCGGACTACGGCACCTGGGTGGTTCTGCCGGCACTGCTGCCGATCCTGCGCCGCGAAGCGCCGGGCATTCACCTGGATGTGCGCCAGGCCTCGCGGGTGGGCATGGCCGAACAGGTGGCGAGCGGCGAGCTGGACGGCGCCCTCGGGGTCTTCCCGTTGCTACCTGAAGGACTGCGTGTGCAGCAGTTGTTCGAGGAACGCTTCGTCTGCCTGTGCTCAAGGGAAACCCTGAGCGGCAGAAAGCGCCTGGACCTGGACGACTACCTCGCCGCCCCGCACCTGCGGGTAGCCCTGCAGCAGAGCCCGGCGGAAGAGATCGACAGCCATCTGGAAAAACTCGGCCGGCGCCGTCAGGTGGCCGCCACCGTGCCGCACTTCAGCGTCGCGCCGAGCCTGCTGGCGGGCACTGATCTGGTCCTGACCATCGCCGCGCGGATGCTTCCGGATGATCTCGAAGGCCATGGCCTGGCGTGTTTCGAGCCGCCACTGAAGCTGGCGCCTTTCGACTTCGTGCAGATCTGGTCGGAGACCAGCGAGGAAGACCCGGCGCGGCGCTGGCTGCGCACGAAACTGGCTCAGGCGGCCCGCTGATCCCCTATTCGGGCGTTTCCAGCCGGCGCAGGATTTCCCCGACGCGCTCGCCGAGCATCTCGTTGGCCGAACGCTTCAGCCCGCGTGCCAGTTCCACCAAGACCACCTGCTCGGCCACCGGGCGCAGGCGCTGGAAAACTTCGGCAAGGCGCTCCAGATCCGCAGCGCCGGGCAGCAGGTCGGCGCCGGGCTTGTCCACCAGATGGGTCACCACCAGGCGCACGATGCCGGCGGCCAGGTGTTCAGTGTCGGCGCGCAGCACTGCCAGGTGATCCAGCAGCGCCGCCAGCGGAATGCCTGCGCGGTACAGCTCGACGCCGGCATTGAACAGGCGCGGGCTGGGAATGCTGATGCGCTCGCCGTCGAAGGCCAGCAGGCCCTGCGCCAGTGCCTGGTCGATCACCGCGTCATTGAGCTCATCGCCGAACAGCGCCTGCAGGTCGCTGAACTCGATGCTGCCGGGTGCTTCCAGGTTCCAGGGTCCGACTATGGCTTCGTCGAGGCCGAGCACGTGGTCCAGGTCGTGGCCGTGCTCCCAGCTCTCCAGCAGTTCCTTGATGTTGGCGATGTTGTAGCCGCGCTCCAGCAGGCGGTTGATCAGCCGCAGGCGGCGCAGGTGGCTGGCGAAGTACACCCCGGCGCGGCCTCGGCGCTCGGGCGGCGGCAGCAGGCCGCGATCCTGATAGGCGCGCAGGTTGCGTACCGTGGTGCCGCCCTCGCGGGCCAGCTCATCCACCGTGTACTCGCGCTCTTCCTCCACGGCGGAGGGCGCGTCGTCCGGGCGTTGCAGCAGGCGCTGCAGGAGGTTCAGGGGTGTGCTCATGGCGCGGATGATAGTCACCGTTGCGCCCGCAGAACAATCGAAAGCACTAGTCCCAAAGTGATCCGCTGCACAGCCCTGCAGCCCAACCAAAGACGGGAACTGCACCCGTCCCGAATCCCCCTCCCCTCTACAACCCGCGCCGCCAGCGGCTCCGTGCCGCGGTAACACTCAGGGCCCATCGCGCACGGCATGGCGCAACGTCGGCCGATGGGTCAGCATCGATTATGACATTGCTCGATGTAACGATAACAACAACCAGCCTGGAGAAAGTCATGTCCCAAGGCGCCTGGGTGCCCACTCCCGAAGACCTGCGGCATTTCCGCGAGACTCAGCAGTTGGCCTACCGCTGCTGCGAAACCATTGCCGGCGAACTGCGCCCGGGCATCAGCGAGCGCGAAACCGCCGCCCTGATGAAGACCTGGCTGCTCGATCACGGCGTGCGCGACTGGTTCCACCAGCCCTTCGCCTGGTTCGGCCCGCGCACCTCGTTCAAGGGCTTCGACGGCCTGCGCCACCTGGGCGGCTTCAACCTGGCCTTCTACCCCGGCAAGCAGCGCCTGGAGGAAGGCATGCCCTTCATCCTCGACTGCGCGCCAACTCTGGGCTCCTACACCGCCGACGTCGGCTACTCCGGCGCGCTGGGCCACAACCTGCTGGTGGAGCGCCTGATGGACGACCTGCTGGCGCACCGCAACCTGATCGTCGAACAGGTGCGCCAGCGCCTGCCACTGGCCGAAGTCAGCCAGTCGGTGGACCGTCTCTGCCAGCGCCAGGGCACCCTGCCGCGACATAAGGCCTACCCCTTCCAAGTGCTGGCCCATCGGGTGGAGAAGCTCGGCGCGCGGGACAGCGGCCCGTCGCTGGCGCGCTTCGGCGTACGCAACATCGCCACCCTGATGAAGAACGCCCTGATCACCGGCCGCCGCGAAGGCTGGTCGCCGCTGTGGTCGAGCAACGACCGCTCGCAACACGCTCCGACACCCGGCCTCTGGGCCGTCGAGCCGCACCTGGGCCTGCGCGGCGTGGGCGCCAAGTTCGAGGAGTTGCTGGTGGTCACCGAAGACGACGCCTACTGGCTGGACGACGACCTGCCTCACGTGCGCCGCTGGATCGCCCGCGGCTTGGTCAGCGCCCCGGCGCGGCGGGAGGTGGCATGAACGCGATTCTGGAGAAAGCCCTGCCGACGCCGGAGCGCCTCGACGTGCAATCGGGCAACGTGCGCTTGGCCGTGTGGCGCTGGGGCGAACCGCACCTGCCGATGGTGCTGTTCGTCCACGGCTACCCGGACAACCACGAAGTCTGGCTGCCGCTGATCCGTCGCCTGTCCGGGCGCTACCAGTTGGTCGCCTACGACGTGCGTGGCGCGGGCGAATCGGACAAGCCGCGCAAGACCCGCGACTACCGCCTGGGGCTGCTCAGCCAGGACCTCAAGGCCGTGCTCGACGCTGTCAGCCCGCAGCGCGCGGTGCATCTGGTGGCCCATGACTGGGGCTCGATCCAGACCTGGGAAAGCGTCACCGATCCGCAGCTGCGCGCACGCATTGCCTCCTACACCAGCGTCTCCGGCCCGTGCCTGGACCACGTCGGCTTCTGGATGCGCGACCGCCTGCGCCGCAAGACGCCACGCGCGCTGCTGCAGATGGCCAGCCAGCTGCTGCACTCCTGGTACATCTACTACTTCCATCTGCCGCTGCTGCCGTCGCTGTCCTGGCGCTTCGGCGCGGCGAAGGCCTGGCCGCAATACCTGCGCAAGGTCGAGGGCATCCGCAACCCGGCACGCAACCCGCACCAGGCCAGCGACGGCGAGCACGGCGTGAAGCTCTACCGGGCCAATTTCATCACCTCGATCTTCAGGCCGCGCAAGCGCCATACCGAGGTGCCGGTACAACTCATCGTGCCGACCCGCGACCGCTACGTCGGCCAGCAGCTGTTCCAGCAACTGTCGCTGTGGGCACCGCGCCTGTGGCGCCGCGACGTCACCGCCGGGCACTGGCAACTGCTCGCAGAGCCCTCCCAACTGGGCAGCTGGATCGACGAATTCGTCAGCCACATCGAAGGCGGCGAAGCCACGCCGGAACTGCAGCGCGCCGCGCTGAAACCCGGCGCCGGTCCGTTCGCCGGCAAGCTGGTGGTGGTCACCGGCGCGGGCGGCGGCATCGGCCGTTCGACCCTGCTGAGCTTCGCCGAACGCGGCGCCAGCGTGCTGGCCGCGGACATCGACCCGGCCGCCGCCGAACGCAGCGCCGAACTGGCCCGCGCAGTGGGCGCCTGCGCCTACAGCTATTGCGTGGATGTGGGCGACAGCGCGGCCATGGAACGTTTTGCGCAGTGGGTGAGGACCAGCCTCGGCGTGCCCGACGTGGTGGTCAGCAATGCCGGCATCGGCATGGCCGGACCGATGCTCAAGACCACCCCGGAGGAATGGGAGCGCCTGCTGCGCATCAACCTGTGGAGCGTGATCGACGGTTGCCGGCTGTTCGGCAAGCAGATGGTCGAAAGCGGCAAACCCGGGCACCTGGTCAACGTTGCCTCGGGCGTAGCCTTCGCGCCGTCGCGCAACTACCCGGCCTACGCCACCAGCAAGGCGGCGGTGCTGATGCTCAGCGAGTGCCTGCGCGCCGAGCTGGCGGGCAATGGCATCGGCGTCAGCGCGGCGTGCCCGGGCTTCGTCGATACCGGCATCGTCCAGGCCACGCGCTTCGCCGGGCTGGATGACGACCAACAGGCGAAACACCGCGCCAGGGTGCAGCGCTTCTACCGTCGGCGCCGGCTCAGCCCGGACACCGTCGGCGAGCGCATCACCCGCGCGGTGCAGCGCAACCAGCCGGTGGTGAAGGTCGGCAGCGAAGTGCACCTGGGCGCCCTGCAATGGCGCTTCATGCCCTGGCTGTCACGCCTGTTCGCCCGCCTCAACCTGACTGCCTGAGAATCCCCATGAACGACCATCATCACAAGCTGGTGCAACGCAAGGTGCAGTTCGACTACAGCGACTCGCCCCTGCACTGGATTCCCGGCGAGCCCGAGGCGTCGCACGTGGTCAACGTCATCCACATGATGCTGCCGGCCGGCGAGCTGTGGTTCTGCCGGCTGTACAACAAGGCCCTGCCCTTCGTGAAGGAAGGCCGCCTGCGCGACGACGTGCAGGGCTTCATCCGCCAGGAGGCGATGCATGCCCGCGCCCACAGCGGTGCGCTGGAGCGCTACCTGAGCCACCACGGCATCGACTCGACGCGCTACCTCAAGGTCATGGACTACCTGTTCGAGCAGTTGCTCAGCGACACGCCGCTGGGCCTCACCCTGTTCAACCGCAGCGCCTGGCTCAGGCGCTGGTGGATCGGCCAGCGTTGCGCCATCGTCGCGGCCGTGGAGCACTTCACCTGCGTGCTCGGTAAATGGATTCTCGAAGCGGACGCGCTGGACCGCGCCAAGGCCGACCCGGTGCTGCTGGACCTGTTCCGCTGGCACGGCGCCGAAGAGGTGGAGCACCGCAACGTCGCCCACGACCTGCACGTGCACCTGGGCGGCAGCTTCGTCAGCCGCCAGTTGTGGATGTTCGTGGTCTGGCCGCTGATCATCTACCTGTTCGCCTTCGGCACCCGTACCCTGTCGCGGCAGGACCCGAGCATCGACAAGCCGCGCTCCTTCGCGGCGATCTGGCGCGATGGCTCGCGCAACGGCGTGCTGCCGAAGATCAGCTCGGTGGCCACCAGCTTCCTGCGCTACTTCAAGCCCTGGTACCACCCGGACCACGAGGCCAATACCCAGGAAGCGCTGGACTACCTGGCCCGCTCGCCCGCCGCCAGCCGGGCCGCGCGCGCTTCCTGAAGCCTGCCGGCGCGCCCGCGCAGTGGATGCG
>NZ_JBGLYK010000281.1:0-6085 GCF_047304025.1 Pseudomonas sp. Pseusp97
CCCCCGCGCCGGGGCCGCCAGCCGCCCCCCCCCCCCCCCCCGCCCCCCCCCCGCCCCCCGGGCCCGCCCGCCCCCCCCCCCCCCCCCGCTCCTACAGGTGCGGGCCGCTGACACTCGAAATGAAAAAGCCCCGCATCGGCGGGGCTTTTTCATTGAACGGGACAACCTCAGCCGCGACGCGACAGCGGCTGGCGCTCGAAGTTGACGCCGGCCAGGCCCGTCACCATCAGGGCGCGGATGTTGGCGTGGTCGGTGCCTTCGGGGTTATCGCGCACGGCGCGGTAGTGCTCGCCGAACGCCAGCAGCGATTCTTCCTGGCTCAGGCCTTCGAGGATCGCAAAACCCAGGGTCTTGCAGGAACCCTCGTTCTGCCCGGCGGGGTTCTCCACGCTGCCGTTGGTGAAGGCGCTGGGGGTGTAGGTGTAGTGCTCGGCGATGTACGCCAGGGTATCGGTGAACAGGTGCTGCTCGCTGCGCAGCCGCGAGCGGAAATCGTTGAGGGTCATCAAGGCAAACTCTTAGTGTTTCTTCGCGGTATCGAAGGCCGCCTGTTGCTCGGGCGAGGCTTCCGTCTGGTACTTGGCCTTCCATTCGGCGTAAGGCATGCCGTAGATCTCTTCGCGGGCCTGGTCCGGGCTGACCGGCAGGCCCATGTCGTCCGCGGCCGCCTTGTACCACTTGGACAGGCAGTTGCGGCAGAACCCGGCAAGATTCATCAGATCGATGTTCTGCACATCCTTGCGGGTACGCAGGTGCTGCACCAGGGTGCGGAACGCGGCGGCTTCAAGTTCGGTGCGCTGCTCGTCGGTCAGGTTCATCGGCTCGGTCATGGCATGTCTCTCAACTAAGGCGCATCAGAGGCGCATGGCGGGGCTGGCGAGATTCTAAGAGGCGGGCGATCTGCCAGCAACGCCCGTTGGCCGACTGGCACGGGCGTGCAGGCTGCGCGGTAACTCAGCGCTGGGCGGCCAGGGCGATGGACACCGACTCGGCGAAGCGCAGGGCGTGGGGCTTGTCCACTTCCACCTCGGCGTAGTGCACCGCCGGGTTGGCCATCACCAGGTCGAGCAGTTCCTGGGTCAGGCGCTCGAGCAGGGCGAAGCGGTTTTCCTCGACATGGGCGATGATGGCCTTGGTGATGGTGCGGTAGTTCAGCGCGTGGTCGATGTCGTTGACCTGTACCGCGTCGCCTGCCGGATAGAGGATGGTGAGGTTGATCAGCACATCCTGCTTGTTGAGGATTTCCTCCTCCTTGATGCCGATGTAGGTGCGCACGCGCAGATCCTTGACCCGGATTCGCGCCATGCCCGGCTCCAGTCGCGTCATTTCACTTGCTCCGTCCGATCAGTTGCAGGAATTCCTGGCGGGTGGTGTTGGAGGCGCGGAAGGCGCCGAGCATCACCGAGGTGTTCATCACCGAGTTCTGCTTCTCCACTCCGCGCATCATCATGCACATGTGCTGCGCCTCGATCACCACTGCCACGCCGGCGGCGCTGGTGACCTGCTGGACCGCCTCGGCGATCTGCCGGGTGAGGCTTTCCTGGATCTGCAGGCGGCGCGCGAACATGTCGACGATGCGCGCGACCTTCGACAGGCCCAGCACCTTGCCGGTGGGAATGTACGCCACATGGGCCTTGCCGATGAAGGGCAGCAGGTGATGTTCGCACAGCGAGTAGAGCTCGATGTCCTTCACTATCACCATTTCGTCATTATCCGAGGCGAACAGCGCGCCGTTGACGATTTCCTCCAGCGTCTGGCCGTAGCCGTGGCAGAGGTACTGCATGGCCTTGGCCGCCCGCTTGGGCGTGTCCAGCAGGCCTTCGCGGGTCGGGTCCTCGCCGAGCCCCTTGAGAATCTCACGGTACTGGTGAGACATGTCTTCGATCATCGTGGGAATTCCTCGCGCCCGCGCCGGGCGGGTCATTTGAGGTGCCGGCCGCCGTTGACGGTCAGGGTAGTGCCGGTCACATAGGGGCTGTCGAGCAGGTAGCGCACGCTCTGGTAGATCACGTCCGGGCCGGGCTCGATGCCCATGGCGGATTTCGCCAGGGTGCGGGCGCGGTAGGCGTCGTCGTCGCCTTCGTTGAACAGGATCAGTGCCGGCGCGATGCCGTTGACCTTGATGCGCGGCGCAAGGCTCGCGGCGAAGGACAGGGTGAGGTTGTCCAGGCCGGCCTTGCTGGCGCAGTAGGCGATGCGGTTGGCGCTGCCCTTGCGGGCGACGTCGTCGGAGAGGTGGATGATGTCCGCTGGCGCGCCGCGCTCGGTCGCATCGCGTTCGAGCAGGGGCGTGCAGCGCAGGTTGATCAGGTAGGGCGCCAGCATGTGTACGCGGAACAGTGTTTCGAAGGCCTGGGCATCGCCGCCGGGCTGCTCCGCGATCCACGCCGAGGCGTTGTGGATGATCGCGCGCAGGCGGTCGGTGCGGGACTTCAGCTCGTCGATGAAGGCGAGGATGCCGGCTTCATTGGCCAGTTCGGCGTACAGGCAGGTGGCGCCCAGCTCGCGCAGTTCGGCGATGCCGGGTTTTTCCTGGCGATAGGTCGCGATCACCGGCTGGCCCTCCTCCAGCAGGCGTTTCGCGCAATGCAGGCCGATGCGCTGGCTGGCGCCGGTGATCAGGATGGGGGCTGGGGTCTGGCCCATGCGCGCCTCGCGAAATTCCACTGGGGGCGCCGCGGCGGACAATGTCCTAGCGGCCGGGTAGGGCAAAACTATACCAGCCCCGGCGCGGTGCGGCACGGATGGGGCATAATGGGCGGCCTTGTCTTGCCTTGTGGGAGTGAACATGAAAGTCGCCATCGTGTCCGGTTCGGTCTACGGCACCGCCGAAGAAGTCGCGCGCCACGCCAGGCGCCTGCTCGAAGCCGCCGGCTTCGAAGCCTGGTACGACCCGCGCGCCACCCTGGACGCCATGCTCGAGTTCGCTCCCGAAGCCTTCCTGGTAGTGACCGCCACCACCGGCATGGGCGATCTGCCCGACAGCTTCCAGCCGCTGTTCCATGCCATCCGCGACCGCCTGCCGGCCGACTGGCGCGGCCGCCCGGGCGCCGTGCTGGCGCTGGGCGACTCCAGCTACGGCGATACCTACTGCGGCGGTGGCGAGCAGGTGCGTGAACTGTTCGCCGAACTCGGCGTGCAGGAAGTGGTGCCGATGCTGCGCCTGGACGGCAGCGAAACGGTGGACCAGGAGACCGACTCCGAGCCGTGGCTGGCCGAGTTCATCGCCGCGCTGAAGGCCTGATGCATCCCCGCGCCCGCTACCTGATCGACACCCTGCAGCTGGCCGCCCACCCCGAGGGCGGCTTCTATCGGCGGGTATTCGAATCGCATCTGCCGGGCGCCGACGGGCGGCCGCAGTCGTCGGCCATCCTGTTCCTGCTGCCGGCGGGGACTGTCAGCCGCTGGCACCGTGTGGATGCCGACGAGCTCTGGCATTTCCACGAAGGTAGCCCGCTGGAATTGCTGATCGCCGAGCAGCCGAATGCCGCCGTGCGCCGGGAAATCCTCGGCCCGGTGGACGAAGGCAGCCTGCCGCAGCGCGCCGTGCCCGCCCACGCCTGGCAGGCCGCGCGTTGCCTGGGGGATTACGTGCTGGTGGGCTGTAGCGTGTCGCCGGCCTTCGAGTTCGCCGGCTTCAGGTTGCTTGCCGACGATGGCCAGGCGCAGCGGGAATGGCCGCGCCTGATGGAGTTCACCGATCTGCTCTGAGGGACAAGGATGATCCCGGTACCGCTGTTTTCTCCGGCCCTGCTGATCACGCTCGGCGTGTCCGCACTGGCCGTCCTGGCCCTGCTGCTGTGGCTGCTGGTGCTCTGCCTGTTCCGCTCCGCACGCCGGGGGTGGAGGCGCCACCCTCGCGTTTCCTAGAGCCTGCTGGTGGTCCTGCTGGTGCTCTGTATTCCGCAGGCCTACATGGCTTACGTCTGGCATGCGGTCAGCGAGGAGATGGAGCAGGAAGAGGCCGCCCGTCACCCGACGCTCACCGAGCCTGCACGCATCCGAGGTCTCGACGTGCCGGCCGGCACGCGCCTGTCGTTGCCCGGCTCCCATGACTGGCAAGCTGCCGATGAGGTCGAGTTCCCGGCGCCGACGCTGGTCCACGGGGTTCCCGCGCTCGCCGTGCGCTTCAGCTCGACCTGGGACGATCAGGCTCCAGCGGGCAGCTCGATGGAGTTGCCCGTCCACGAGTTGCGCATCGCCGCGCCGGCCACGGTCGATGGCTGGCACTGCGGCCCCCAGGCGCCCCTGCGCCTGGCGGTGCGAGCGGAGTCGGAAGTCCTGCTGATGGGCTGCCAGGTCGCGACGGGCAATCATGCGGCCGGCCTGGACATTCCGCCGGACAGCGAACTGATGCGTTACACCACGACCTACGGCGATGGCATGCGCGACCCGGATATCTGGCGCATCGATGTGCATGTACCGCTGCAGCTGGCGCAGCTGCCGCTGTCGGGCGTCACGCTGCTGCTGGATCGCGAGCGCAGGCTGTACGGCTTCGAGAGCGCCAACCTGGCGCGCGATTTCACCCTGGGCGAGATCAGCTACCCCGCCGGAACGCAGGTGCAATCGGTCAACCGCACCCTGCGCGACCGCGCCCCGGGCACCTGGCTGTTCACTCCCGTGAACGGCAAGGCAGCGCGGCGCGCAGACGGCGCGACGCTTGCCGAAGGCATGACCGTGGTCCAGCAGCCTGACGGGCGCATCGAGGGCGAGTTGCCCAACGATCAGGCCGGCGTGATCGTCTTCGACACCTTCGATTTCTCGCCGGAGGATTCAGGCTCGTAAGCCCGCGCCGCTGCGCCATTTCCTTGCGCGACAGGCATCGCGGCGCATAACGCTGGCGCTTTATGCGCCCTACCGGAGTGCGCGGGGGACAGTGTCGTAGCGACTCACTGCTTTTCGTAGGAGCGAGCTTGCTCGCGAACCCTCCTCACTCCGAGCCCTGCGGGTGCAGCGGCATCTCCACCATCAACGCCAACCACGCCTTCGCCGCATTCGACAGGTACGCATCGCGGCGCCAGATGAAGCTGATATCCCAGCGCAGGTCCGGCTGGCTCAGCAGCACGCGTACCAGCCCCGGTCGCTCCAGGTCCTTGGCCACCACGCGGGGCAGCAGCACCGCGCCTTGCCCGGCGGCGACCAGTGCGCCGAGGAAGTCCGCCTGGCCGCTGCGGCCGCCTTCCTTCGGCTCGAAACCGGCCTCGCGGCAGGCACGCAGCAGGCGATCGTTCAGGGTGAAGCTCTGCTGGTAGAGCAGGAAGGGTGTGTCCGAGAGCTCTGCCAGCTCCAGGCTCCCGCGCCCGGCCAGCGGGTGTGCGGCGGGCAGCAATACATCCAGCGGCTCGTTGCAGAAGGGCTGCCAGTCGAAGCCGGGATCGTCCGGCGTGAGGCCGCCGCCCAGCTCCAGTTCGCCGCTGTAGACCATCTCTTCCATGGTCTTGCTGCCGCCCTCGATCAGGTGCACGTCGATGTTCGGGTAGCGCCGCCGGTATTCGGCGAAGCGCCCGGCGAACAGCGCGTCGGCGCCCAGCAGCGGCAGGCCCAGGCGCAGTTCGCCGCGGTGCAGGTGGGTGAGGTCGTCCAGCTCGGTGTGCAGCTCGCGGCGCAGGCGCAGCATGTCTTCGGCGCGGCGCAGCACCACTTCGCCAGCGGCGGTCAGGCGGATGTGCGGGCCGCTGCGCTCCAGCAGTTGCACGCGCAGGCTCTGTTCCAGTTGCGCGACCTGCTTGCTCACCGCCGACTGGCTGGCGTTCAGGTGCACCGCCGCCTGGGTGAAACTACCGTGGCGCACGACTTCGGCGAAGGTGCGCAGCTGCTTGAATTCCATTCTGGAATGGCTCCAATTCGATCTATTCGCTTTGGGGATGATAGGCGCGGGAGTAGGCTTTGCGCCATTCCCGACCCATTTCTCCAACCGCTCAATGCATCGAGACCGCCGCCATGTTCCGCCGCGCCGTCCGCCTCATCTTCGAACTCGCCGTCCTTGCCGCCTTCTGGTGGGTGGGCGGCTGGATCGCCACGCTCGCCGGCCTGCAGCAGGGCCGGCCTGCTGCTGGCGGAAATGCTGCTGTTCTTCATCCCCGCG
>NZ_JBGLYK010000282.1:0-6053 GCF_047304025.1 Pseudomonas sp. Pseusp97
CGGGGGGGGGGGGGCGGGGCGGGGGTCCCCCTGTCGGCGCGCGGTGGCTCGCTACCCGCTCCCGGGGGGGGGTTTGTGCGCGCCAACGCGCGCTCCTACGAAGAGCGCAGAGCAAGGGATGCCCTACAGCTGCGTTTCAGTCTTCCAGCAACGGAAACCGCTTGGCGATCTCGTCGCCGGTGAACTTCGCGACCCAGCCCTCGGCGTTGTTGAACAGGCGAATGGCGACGAAGTGCGGGCGCTCGCCCATGTCGAACCAGTGGCGGGTGCCGGCGGGCACCGAGATCAGGTCGTTCTTCTCGCACAACACGGCGTACACATGATCCTCGATGTGCAGGGTGAACAGTCCGCGCCCGGCGACGAAGAAGCGCACTTCGTCCTCGCCGTGGCGGTGCTCGTCGAGGAACTTGGCACGCAGCTCATCCTTCTGCGGATGGTCGGCGCTGAGGCTGACCACATCGACGGTGACGTAACCCTGCTCTTCCTGCAGGCGGCGAATCTCGTGCTGGTAGGCGGCGATCACTTCTTCCTGGCTGGCGCCGGGGACGATGGGCGCGTTGGCCGCCCAGCGCTGGAAGCGCACGCCCAGCTCGCCCAGGGTGGAGGCGATGTCCTCGGCGTGGGTCAGCAGCTTCAACGGCTGCTCGGGGTTGGATTCGTGATAGACGGTCAGGCTGCTCATGGTCGTTATCCTTCTGGGCTGTTTCCGCAATAACGGGCCGGATTCGCTCAGCGCGTGCCGCCGCGAAGGCTCAGTACTTTCAGTTCGCATTCGAAAAGGAATTCGAAGGCTTCGATCTGGCGCAGGGCATCGGCCATGCGTGGGCCCCAAGTGTACAGGCCGTGGCCGCGGATCAGGTAACCGGGGCAGTCCGGATGCGCGTCCAGCCAGGGCTGCACCTTGGCCGCCAGGCGAGCGATGTCCTGGTCGTTATCGAAGATCGGCACGGTGACCCGGCCTTCGTGGGTGCTGACGCCGGCAAAGGCCTTCTGCAGCTCGTAGTCTTCCAGCTCCAGGCAATCACCAGCGGTCAGGCGCGAGAGCACGGTGGCGTTGACCGAATGGGTGTGCAGCACCGCGCCGATTTCCGCCCGCCAGGCGTAGAGCTGGGTGTGCAGCAGGGTTTCCGCCGAGGGCTTCTTGCCGGGCTCCAGGCTGTTGCCGCAGAGATCCGTTTCCAGCACGTCGTCCTCGCCGAGCTGGCCCTTGTGCTTGCCCGAAACGGTGAGCAGCGCGCGGTCGGCCGACAGGCGCGTCGAGTAATTGCTGCTGGTGGCCGGCGACCAGCCACGGCCATAGAGAAAACGCCCGGCCTCGATGATCTGCCGGGTCAATTGTTCACGGGTGTCGTTCATGCGGGTCCTCGTTCAGACGGGTCCAGATGATGAAGGCGGCGGCCAGCGCGGCGATGCTGGCGATGGCGAAGGTCCAGGCCGGGCCAAGGCTACCCCAGCTGTAGCCGGAGTAAAGCGCGCCCAGTGCGCCGCCGGTCCCCGCCAGCGCGGCATAGAGCGCCTGGCCCTGGCCTTGCTGGCGCGCCTGGAAGCTGCGCTGGACGAAATGAATGGCGGCCGCGTGGAAGCTGCCGAAGGTCGCCGCGTGCAGCAACTGGGCGAGCAGCAACACCGCCAGGTGCCCGGCCAGCGAACCCAGCAGCAGCCAGCGCAAGGCCGCCAGCAGGAAGCTCGCCGCCAGCACCTGGCGCAGGGAAAAGCGCTTGAGCAGACGCGGCATGACCAGGAACAGCAGCACTTCGGCGACCACGCCCAGCGCCCAGAGCTGGCCGATCAGCCCGCGGGCATAGCCGAGCGATTCCAGGTGCAGGGTCAGGAAGGTGTAGTACGGGCCGTGGGACAGCTGCATCAGGCACACGCAGAGATAGAACGCGAGCACGCCGGGCTTGAGCAGTTGCTGGCGAAAGCCCCCGGCACTGGCCTCGTCCTGCCGCGCCGGCGGCTGGGCATTCGGCACCCACCAACTCGCGCCAATGATGCCGAGCATGATCGCCAGCAACGCCAGCGGATAGGCGTCGAGGCTGGCGAACTCGAACAACCAGCCCAGGCCGACCACCGTGCAGATGAAGCCGATGGAGCCCCACAGGCGGATACGGCTGTAGCTTTCGGTACGCCCGCTCAGGTGCGCCAGGGTGATCACTTCGAACTGCGGCAGCACCGCGTGCCAGAAGAAGGCGTGCCCGGCCATGATCAGCGCCAGCCACGCATAGCCGTGGCCGAGGAAGATGCCGGCGAAGCACAGCGCCGTGCACACCGCGCCAAAGCGCACGATGGCCAGCCGCTGGCCGCTGCGGTCGCCCAGCCAGCCCCACAGGTTCGGTGCCACGCAGCGCATCAGCATGGGGATGGCGACCAGCTCGCCGATCCGCGCGCTGGAGAAGCCCAGGTGATGGAAATACAGCGCGAGGAACGGCGCCGTCCCGCCCAGCAGGCAGAAGTAGAAGAAGTAGAAACTGGACAGCCGCCAGTAAGGGAGAGCAGCCATAAGCGGCAAGCTTGAAGCTGCAAGCGAAGAGCCGGGAATCGCGCCCGCTTGCAGCTTGTGGCTCAGAGCTGGCCGAGAATCGGCGTATTGACCTTCACGTCGGCATTCTGCGCGCGGTGGCGCAGCAGGTGGTCGAGCAGCACGATGGCCATCATCGCCTCGGCGATGGGGGTCGCGCGGATGCCCACGCACGGGTCGTGGCGGCCCTTGGTGATGACGTCCACCGGGTTGCCGTTCACGTCGATGGAACGACCGGGAGTGGTGATGCTGGAGGTCGGCTTGAGCGCCAGGTGGGCGACGATCGGCTGGCCGGAGGAGATGCCGCCGAGGATGCCGCCGGCGTTGTTCGACAGGAAGCCTTCCGGGGTCAGCTCGTCGCGGTGCTCGGTGCCGCGCTGGGCGACGCTGGCGAAGCCGGCGCCGATTTCCACGCCCTTCACCGCGTTGATGCTCATCAGCGCGTGGGCCAGTTCGGCGTCCAGGCGGTCGAAGATCGGCTCGCCCAGGCCCGGCGGCACGCCTTCGGCGACCACGGTAATCTTCGCGCCGACCGAATCCTGGTCACGGCGCAGCTGGTCCATGTAGGCCTCCAGCTCCGGCACCTTGTCCGGATCGGGGCTGAAAAAGGCGTTGTCTTCAACGCTGTCCCAGGTCTTGAAGGGGATTTCGATCGGGCCGAGCTGGCTCATGTAGCCGCGCACGCTGATGCCCATGCCTGCCAGCACCTTCTTGGCGATGGCACCGGCGGCCACGCGCATGGCCGTCTCACGCGCCGAGGAACGGCCGCCGCCACGGTAGTCACGCACACCGTACTTGTGGTGGTAGGTGTAATCGGCGTGGGCCGGGCGGAACAGGTCCTTGATCGCCGAGTAGTCCTTGGACTTCTGGTCGGTGTTGCGGATCAGCAGGCCGATCGGAGTGCCGGTGGTCTTGCCCTCGAACACGCCGGAGAGGATTTCCACCTCATCGGCTTCCTGGCGCTGGGTGGTATGGCGGCTGGTGCCGGGCTTGCGGCGGTCCAGGTCGCGCTGCAGGTCTTCCAGGGAAATCTCCAGGCCGGGCGGGCAGCCGTCGACGATGGCGACCAGCGCCGGGCCGTGGCTTTCGCCAGCGGTGGTGACGGTGAACAGCTTGCCGTAGGTGTTGCCGGACATGCGAGGCTCCGCGGAAGACTAGGGATCGAAAAGGCCGAGCAGTATACCTGCGTCAATCCGCCCTGCGAACCTTCGCCGCCCGCGAGGATCAAAGCGCCATCAGCCCCGTCGCGAAGTCCTCGATGCGCCGTCTCGCCCTGCTCTGCTTACTGTCCATCGCCTGCCTCCTCACGAGCCTGGCCCAGGCCGCCCCTACCAGCATCCTGCAACGCCCCTATGACCTGGATACGGGCCACGGCGTGCTGCGCGGCACCCTGCTGCTGCCGCAGACCCCAACCTCCCAATCGCAGAACCCGCCGCCAGTGGCCCTGCTGATCGCCGGCTCCGGCCCGACCGACCGCGACGGCAACAATCCCGAGGGCGGGCAGAACGCCTACCTGCGCAAGCTGGCCGAGGCACTGGCGGAGAACGGTATCGCCAGCGTGCGCTACGACAAGCGCGGCGTGGCCCGCAGCCTGCCGGCAGCGCCACGCGAGGAAGAACTCAGCGTCGAGGCCTACGTCAGCGACGTGGTGGCCTGGAGCGACAAGCTGGCCCACGATCCGCGCTTCGGCCGGCAGATTCTCATCGGCCACAGCGAGGGCGCACTGATCGCCAGCCTGGCTGCCCCGCAGACCCACGCCGAGGCGCTGGTTTCCCTTGCCGGCAGCGCCCGCCCCATCGGCGACGTGCTGCGCGAACAGCTGCAGGGCCGCCTGCCGCCGCCCCTGCTGGCCCAGGCCGACCAGTTGATCGACGAACTGCAGGCCGGACAGCTGCAGCCCCGCGTGCCGGAACCGCTGAAGGTACTGTTCCGCCCCAGCGTGCAGCCCTACCTGATCTCGCTGTTCCGCCAGGACCCGGCCGCCGCCTTCGCCGCGCTCAGGCTGCCCACCCTGATCCTGCAAGGCACCAACGACATCCAGGTCGGCGTCGAGGATGCCCAGGCGCTCAAGCGCGCCAAGCCCGACAGCGATTTCCACCTGATTTCGGGAATGAACCACATCCTGCGCATCGTTCCGACCAGCGGTCCGCAGCAGCTTGCCTCCTACAACAACCCCAATCTGCCGCTGGCGCGCGAGCTGGTGCAGCGCGTCACGGCTTTCATCCGGCAGACGCCGACCCTGCCCGGTGGCACGCTGGCGGAATCTGGAGCGAACGTCTCAAGAAATCCGCCGCTGCGTCGATAAACCACGGGAGAGCCCTGGCCACGCCCGCCAGGCCCCGAGGTAGACCCCATGACCGAAGCCGAACAGACCGCCGTCGCCGCCGACGAGGCTGCCGCCCGCCCGCACCCTTGGGCGGAGCTGGCGCCGGAACACTATCGCCTGCTGCGCCTGGCGCCGCTGCCCACCGACCGTACCACCGGCGCACGCCCGCTGCGCTTCGTGCAGCTCGGCCGGGTGGAGCGCCACAACGGCGAGCAGAGCCTGCTGCGCCTGACCATCCAGGTGCCCGGCCAGGTGCTGCGCAAGGAAGTGAACCTGCTGGAGGTCTGGGCGGACCACCGCAACAAGGAAGTGCGCTTCGGCGCCGATTCAGGCTTTGCCACCGAACCGCTGAACCGCGGCCTGGGACGCTTCCTGCTGGCCCAGGGCGTGGCGTGGGCGAAGAAGAAGTGGTCGCACTACCGCGTCGAGGGCGGCGCGCTGGCGATGAAGGACGTGCCCAACGAAGAGGCCCGGCAGCGCCGCGACCACTTCCTGCGCGCCCAGGGCTTCGACGTGATCTACGAGGATTCGCGGCTGCTGAAGGCGCGCTACAGCGTCGGCCGGGTCAGCGAGCTGTATGACGATTGGCATAAGGACAAGGTGCAGATACTCCCCCTGCTGGAAGCCGGCGCCATGCTCGAACAGGCCGACCAGAACCTCGCCACCCAGGCCAACGAGATCCGCCGGCTGGAACAGCGCATCGAGACCTTCCGCCGCGACGACACCAGCCTGCGTTTCACCATTGCCTGCCTGACGGTGTTCGCCGTGTTCCAGGCCGGGCTGCTGATCTGGATTGCCACGCACTGAGGCGTGGCATACCGCCACCGTGCCCTCGCAGACATCCGAGGCGGCGTCGGGCGATCGCGGACAGATCCTCTCCTACCTGAAATATCGCGCCGGGGCAGGCCCTCTCCCCCGCCCTGGCTGCGCGCCCCGCTCCGAAGGGAGAGGGAGCTATCTGAGCCGGCTGACACCGTGGTTTCAGCCGGCACCCAACCAGTCCCCTCTCCCTTCAGGGAGAGGGTTAGGAAGAGGGCAAATCCAAGCCACGAACTATCAGAAGAAGACAGTTGCTCCTACCCAAAGCCCCCCCGCGTACGAGCGGACTTCGTCCGCGATTGGCTGAAGCCCGCAACGCCACGTCCGGCCGGCTTTTGTAGGAGCGAGCTTGCTCGCGAACCGCCCAACCCCGCAGCTACCGGTGAGCAC
>NZ_JBGLYK010000283.1:0-6045 GCF_047304025.1 Pseudomonas sp. Pseusp97
TCATAGCTCAGCTGGATAGAGTACTCGGCTACGAACCGAGCGGTCGGAGGTTCGAATCCTCCTGAGTGCGCCATATATAAAGGGCCTGCAGAAATGCAGGCCCTTTTTCTTTGCGCTCGAAAAACTTTGCCTCGAAAAGCATGGCCAGCGTAATCAGCGCTTCGCCTTGCCCATTACGCAGCCGTCCTCGTCAAAGGTCACGGTGCGAGCGCCGCGCTGCTTGTCCGCTTCGTAGTGGTAGCGCAGCGTCTCGTTGTGTTGGCTGACCCTGTCCGGCCGTCCCAGGGCGCTTTCCACGTCACGGCGAGTCATGCCCGTCCTGATGCGTCCCTCGATGATCGCCTTGCGCCGGGCGCTGCCTGTGACGCGGTTACCGCAGCCGTTCTGCTGCTCGCCCACGACCACGACGGACTCCTGCTCGGTTTCCTTTCCCTGACCCCTGCTGCGCGCTATAGGCTTCTGCGCGACGGTTTCCTGCTGGATCGCCATCGGCACCGGTTCGCCGCTGCCGGGTGTGGGATTGCTTGCTTCCTGGATTTGCTGCTGTCGCTCCACGGGGCAGCCATACTGGCTGAACAACACGCTGCCGTCGGCCGCCGTGCAGCGGAACACCGAGGCCGCTTCGCTGGTCGGTATCAATGAAATCAGGAGTGAGCAGAAGAGGGCGGGCAGGCGCATGGTTTCCTCCGTGATGGCGAGCCTGCGTGCAGCCTAGGAGTGGAATTTGTCAGTCGGAGCCGGGTGTCCTGTGGGAGCTTTCGGGCGTCGAACCGGGCAGTGATTCAGCGGTGAACTTTCGCCCGCAACCAATTGTTCTGGCCGCCATTTTGTAACGCCTAATACACCCCGGAGTGTTATCATTTCCCGCATCTGCCCTCGATGGGCGCATGGGACACCACCATGGACTTACCCAGTAGTTACTCAGAACCCCGATTGCGTACACACGACCTGATGTATTGATCCCCTCTGGCCCGTTCTGCCACTGGGGGTGGAGCGTGCTATGACCGAAGTAGAAGCCAAGAAGCCGCAGGAAAGCCTGCAGGACCGCCTCAACCAGGTGGTCGACCTGCTGCACAAGCACAAGCTGGTGGAAGACCTGACGCACCGTCAGGAAGGCCAGCATCAAGACCTCGTCGAAAACCTCGTGCATCGCCAGAACCTGGCGGAGCTCCAGCGCAAGCTGGAGGAACTGCACCCGGCCGACATCGCCCACATCCTCGAATCGCTTCCGCTGGACGACCGCCTGACGGTCTGGCAGCTGGTGAAGGCCGAGCGCGACGGCGACATCCTTCTCGAAGTCTCGGATTCCGTGCGGGAAACCCTGATCGCCGACATGGACGATCACGAGATCCTTGCCGCGGCCCGCGAGATGGACGCCGACGAACTGGCGGACCTCGCGCCGGAACTGCCCCGCGACGTCGTCCACGAGCTGATGGAAACCCTCGATCAGCAGCAGCGCGAGCGTGTGCGCTCGGCGCTGTCCTACGAGGAGGACCAGGTCGGCGCGCTGATGGACTTCGAGATGGTCACCATCCGCGATGATGTCAGCCTGGAAGTGGTGTTGCGCTACCTGCGCCGCCTGAAGGAACTGCCCGGCCATACCGACAAGCTCTTCGTGGTCGATTACGACGGCGTGCTCAAGGGCGTGCTGCCGATCAAGCGCCTGCTGGTGAACGATCCGGACAAGGACGTGGCCGAGGTCATGGCCACCGACCCGGTGACGTTCAGCCCCGACGAGGACGGTTACGATGCCGCCCAGGCGTTCGAGCGTTACGACCTGATTTCCGCGCCGGTGGTGGACAAGAACGGCAAGCTGATCGGCCGTCTGACCATCGACGAGATGGTCGACCTGATCCGTGAGGAAAGCGAAAGCGAAGTCCTCAACATGGCCGGTCTGCGCGAAGAGGAAGACATCTTCGCCTCGGTCTGGAAGTCGGTCGGCAACCGTTGGGCGTGGCTGGCTACCAACCTGGTCACTGCCTTCATCGCTTCGCGGGTGATCGGCCTGTTCGAGGGTTCGATCGAGAAGCTGGTGGCACTGGCCGCGCTGATGCCCATCGTGGCAGGCATCGGTGGCAACTCCGGCAACCAGACCATCACCATGATCGTCCGCGCCATGGCCCTGGACCAGATCCAGACCAGCAGCGCCAACCGCCTGCTGCGCAAGGAGCTGGGCGTAGCGCTGGTCAACGGCCTGGTGTGGGGCGGGGTGATCGGCCTCGTCGCCTTCTACCTGTACGGCAACTGGGAACTGGGCGCGGTCATGACCGGCGCCATGACGCTCAACCTGCTGCTCGCCGCGCTGATGGGCGTGCTGATCCCGATGACGCTGCTGCGCCTGGGCCGCGATCCGGCCATGGGCTCCAGCGTGATGATCACCGCCATGACCGACAGCGGCGGTTTCTTCATCTTCCTCGGACTGGCCACCCTGTTCCTGATGTAACGCCAGCTCCGCCGAAAGGGCCGTCCGCGAGGCGGCTTTTTTGTGCCTGGCGTGACCTGGCATCCGTCAGTCGCAGGCATGAAAAAGCCGGCTCAGGGCCGGCTGTTTCGGGCGTCGCGAACGAGTCAGGCGTCGTTCTGTGCCATTTCGGCATCGTGCGCGATCAGGGCGATCAGCGCGTTCTGCTGACGGTGGGTCAGCTGACGGAAGCGCTGCAGCAGCTCGCGTTCGTGCAGGCTGAGCTCCGGGCTGTCCAGACGGATACCCAGGTTGTCCTGCAGCGCACCTTCCTGCAGCAGGCTCTGTTCGAGACGCGCGATGATCTCGGAGTTCATGCTGCGGTGGTGGCTGCGAGCGACGTCGGCGATACGCTCACGCATGCCTTCGGGCAGACGTACGACGAATTTGTCAGCAGTACGGCTGGAGTAGGTGGGGGTTGCCTGTTTCAATGGGCGCATACTTTAAACCTGTAAGTCAGGGAGGCCGATGCCATGGGTCAGCGTTGGTTCAGGCCCTTTGACAGCGATTTCCAATGGCCGTTCAGCGCGTCGTCAAAGCTTTTGAAAAATAATCCAATAACTTGACGTCAAACCTTCGGCATATTGTGTCTCGGGTGAAGGCTAAATGCCAGCACCAATCGTCCGAAATGAGACCGCCTAGGCAGACCCTTCTTTGGATGGGACTTGAAGGGAAAAGTGGCGATATGCCGCTTCCCTCAGCGTAGTCGATAGGCGCGGAGCGCCTGCCTGCCGTTGAGCAGCCTGATGACGGCATTTCGTCGCGGGTCGCCATGATGTCACAGCGCTCGACGGCGAGGCAGGGAAAGCCGGACGCGGCGGATACCAGTTGGATGTTTTCACCGATATCGCACACTACGCAGAGTATTATCCGCCCCGCGGATCAGAATTGAAGTAGCGCCGAGCCGCCGGCAAACCGAGAGTCTTATGACCCCTGGCAGACTGATTTACCTGATGGGCCCCTCGGGCTCCGGCAAGGACAGCGTATTGCAAGCCGCCAGTGCTCCGCTGGCAGAGCTGGATTGCCGGATCGTCCGGCGCGTCATCACCCGTTCGGCCGAGGCGCGTGGGGAAGACGCGCACTCGGTGAGCGTCGACGAATTTGCCGCCCTGGAGCGCTCCGGCGCCTTTGCCATGAGCTGGCGTGCCAACGGCCTGCACTATGGCATTCCTCGCGAAATCGATGACTGGCTCGCTGCGGGGCACGATGTGCTGGTCAATGGCTCGCGCAAGTACCTGCCCGAGGCGCGCCGTCGTTATCCGCACCTGATCGCCATTCTGCTGAAAGTCGACACAGAGGTGTTGCGGCAGCGCCTGCTCAAGCGTGGCCGGGAGACGCTGGCGGAAATCGAGGAACGTCTGGCGCGCAATGCGCACTTCGCCGACGGGCTGCCCGGGCCGTTGGTGGAGCTGGATAACTCGGTGTCCCTGGCGGTGACGGTCGGCCACTTGCTGAACCTGCTCGCTGCGCCGGATGCCCGGGCCGGCTGACGTCAGTCCAGGCTCAGCGACAGGCTGACGCCGTGGGGCTCGAAGCCCATCGCGGCATAGAAGCGGTGCGCCATTTCCCGGTCCTGGTGGCTGGAAAGCGCCAGCTTGTAGCACTTCCAGTCCCGCGCCCATTCCACGGCCCGGCCGATCAGCGCCTGGCCGATGCCCTGGCCGCGCGCGCGGCTGTCCACCACCATGTCTTCGAGAATCGCCGAGCGGGCGAAGCCGTGGGCAATGTGTTCGATCAGGTGCAGCGTGCAGGTGCCGAGCAAGGCACCATCGCGCTCGGCAATCAGCGTCACTCGCGTGGGCTGCCGGTTTTCCAGCGCGAGCGCCAGCAGTGCGGTGTCGGGCAGCGGATCGCCTGCGCCCAGTTGCTGCAGCAGCGGCGCCAGGGCGGCCGCATCGTCGGCCGAAGCGACGCGCACGTCGAAGGTGGCAAAGGGGGAATCGGGCAGGGCGCCGTCGTCTGTGATCATGGTCTTTCTCCGGCTGACGGCAAAATTATGAACCGTGCGGGTGGCGGCGGCATGACAAATCGCCCGTCGGTGGTTAACATGCCGTCCCGATTGTCCCGGTAGCTCAATTGGATAGAGCGTCCCCCTCCTAAGGGGAAGGTTGGAGGTTCGACCCCTCTCCGGGACACCAGCACGCCAAGGCCCGCATCAGCGGGCCTTTTTCGTTTCCGGGTATCGCTCACGGCGAATAGGTCACCCGGTTGCGCCCATTGTGCTTGGCGTCATACAGCGCCTGGTCGGCCTTGATCAGCGCCTGGCTCAGGGTGCCATCCGCGGTGAGTTGGGCCAGGCCCAGGCTGATGGTGACCTTGGGCGTGCCGGGAAGCTCGGCGGTGGCGCGCCGCAGTTGTTCGACCCGCGACTGCGCGTCGTCCACGCTGATGCCCCACAGGTACAGGCCGAACTCCTCGCCGCCCAGCCGGGCGAACTCGAAGTCCTGCATCTCGTGCCTGATGGCGTGTGCGACGCGGGTCAGTACTTCATCGCCGATGTCGTGTCCGTAGGTGTCGTTGACCCGCTTGAAGTGGTCGATGTCGATCATCGCCAGGTAGCGCTGGTCGCCGTCGCCGTCGCCGTCCAGGCGCTGGCCGACGCGGGTCATGAAGGAGCGCCGGTTGGGAATGCCGGTGAGCGCGTCGAGGTAGGCCTGGTCCAGCAGCAGGCGCGCCATGGCGTAGTTGTACAGCTTGGACTTGCTCAGGTGGTGGAAGATGTAGACCGACAGTGCGCTGATGAACAGCGGGTAGCAGACCAGCATGCTGCGCCGAGCGTCCAGCGCCGGTACGTCCCCCAGCAGCGGGTTGAGGAAGGTCCAGGTCACCGCCAGCACCGAATAGAAGGCGATGGCGTTCAGTGGCATGGCGGTGGCGCTATAGAGCACGGTGGCGGCGGCGATCACCAGCCAGGCCGGTCGCAGGATCTCCGGCAGGCCGTCGATCACCAGCCGCGCGCCAAGGCTGAAGGTGATGACGAAGGCCAGGTTCAGCCAGTAGAAGTGCACCGCCTTGCGCACGAGGCTGGCCAGCACGGTGATCAGGAAGAACACGCCAAGGAAGATCACCGAGACATAGGTGAAGCCCTGTCCGGCCTGGAAGCTGACGATGAGGTCGAAGAGCAGCCACATCCCGGCGCTGACGGCAAAGATCAGCAGGCTGAGCCCGTGGAGTCGCTCGAAGTCGTGCTGGAGGAATTCGGCCCGGATCCCCGCCGGGATGCTTTGCTTGAGTATCTCGGATTCGATGGTCTTGAACATGAACCGCCCTGTGCGCGTGTGGGATCGCTCGCGCGAGCATAGTCGAAGCCGCAGCGCCCCGCGTTGGCGGCGGGGGCGCCGGTCAAGTGGATGGTTCAGGGCTTGGCGGAGGCTCTGGCCTGGGCGCGCTGGTTGTCCAGCAGAACCTTGCCCCAGGGCCGGTAGCGCACCTCGAAGACGGCGCTGGCGTGGCAGCCGGTGGACGCGCCGGAAGGCGCGGCGGGTTCTGCATGGAATGGTTGGCCGGCCGCACTGGTCTGGCGGAAGGCTTCGCGGACGATGCCGACCGGGCAGGGCAGGGCGGCGGCGTAGGCCTGGGTCACG
>NZ_JBGLYK010000284.1:0-5986 GCF_047304025.1 Pseudomonas sp. Pseusp97
CCAGCCGCGCGCGCGGCTGGCGCACCTTGCTGCTGTCCGGCGACAGCTCCCCCATGGTGGGCAGCGTCGCCGCCGAACTGGGGATCGACGACTGTCGCGGCGGCCTGCGCCCGGACGACAAGCTGGAAGTACTGCGTCAGTTGCACCAGCAAGGCCACCGCGTGCTGATGCTGGGCGACGGCGTGAACGACGTCCCGGTGCTCGCCGCCGCCGACATCAGCGTTGCCATGGGCTCGGCCACCGACCTGGCCAAGACCAGCGCCGACGCGGTGCTGCTGTCCAACCGCCTGGACAGCGTGGTGCAGGCCTTCGGACTGGCCCGCCGGACTCGCCGGGTGATCATCGAGAACCTGGTCTGGGCGGGGCTGTACAATGGCCTCATGTTGCCCTTCGCCGCCCTCGGCTGGATCACGCCCGTGTGGGCCGCGGTGGGCATGTCGATCAGCTCGCTGACCGTGGTCCTCAACGCCCTGCGCCTGACCCGGCTGCCCAAGGGTTCCGACGCCACGTCAGCCACCCCGGCCCACTCTGCCGCCCTGCAGGCGGCGCAGGCGCTGCCACGGAGTTGAAATGCCCGCTCTCTACATAATGATTCCGGTTGCCGTGGTCATAGTCGGCATCTGCATCGCGATCTTCTTCTGGGCGGTGAACAGCGGCCAGTACGACGACCTGGACGGGCCCGCCCACAGCATCCTGTTCGACGACGAAGACCCCCGCCACCAGGCCGGCATCGACGAAGCCGAGGGTGACGACGCGCATTCCAGCCACAAACAGGACAAGCGCGATGCCTGACTTGGCGCCGCTGCTGGCGTCGGCACTGATCCTCGGGCTGCTGGGCGGCGGTCATTGCCTGGGCATGTGCGGCGGCCTGATGGGCGCGCTGACCATGGCCATCCCGCCGGAACAGCGTGGCCGCCGCCTGCGCCTGCTGCTCGCCTACAACCTCGGCCGCATCCTCAGCTACGCCTGCGCTGGCCTGCTACTCGGCCTCGCCGGCTGGGCGGTGGCGCGTACGCCGTTCGCCGCGGCGCTGCGGGTGATCGCCGGCCTGCTGCTGATCGCCATGGGCCTGTACCTGGCTGGCTGGTGGAGCGGCCTGACGCGCATCGAAGCGCTGGGCCGCGGCCTGTGGAAGCACATCCAGCCCTACGCCAGCCGCCTGCTGCCGGTCTCCACAGTGCCTCGCGCACTGCTGCTCGGCGCGCTCTGGGGCTGGCTGCCCTGCGGCCTGGTCTACAGCACGCTGCTCTGGGCCACCAGCCAGGGTTCGGCAGTGGACAGCGCCCTGCTGATGCTCGCCTTCGGCCTCGGCACCTGGCCCGTCCTGCTCGCCACCGGGCTCGCCGCGGAGCGCATCACCGCGCTGTTGCGTAAGCGCAGCGTGCGCATGGCGGGCGGAATCCTGGTGATCCTCTTCGGCCTGTGGACCCTTCCCGGCCCGCACCAGGCCTGGATCATGGGCCACGAGATGCACGCCAGCGCCGGCATTCCCCACCATAAAGCCGCTTGATACAGGTCAACAGGCCTCTGTCGGACTCTCCCTAGACTGCGCAGGAAAAGCTCGCCACCGGGGAACATCGGCATGCTCGACAATATTCGCTGGGACGCAGATCTGATACGCCGATACGATCTGTCCGGTCCGCGCTACACCTCCTATCCCACCGCCGTGCAGTTCCACGAAGGAGTCGGACCCTTCGACCTGCTGCACGCGCTGCGCGATAGCCAGAAGGCGCAGCGCCCGCTCTCGCTCTACGTGCACGTGCCGTTCTGCGCGAACATCTGCTACTACTGCGCCTGTAACAAGGTCATCACCAAGGATCGCGGCCGCAGCGCGCCCTACCTCGCCCGGCTCATCCATGAAATCGAGATCGTCAGCCGTCACCTGGGCCGCCAGCAGCAGGTCGAGCAGTTGCATTTCGGCGGAGGCACCCCGACCTTCCTGAGCCCCGGCCAGCTGCGCGAACTGATGGCGCAGTTGCGCACCCACTTCCACTTCGTCGACGGCGATTTCGGCGACTACGGCATCGAGATCGACCCGCGCGAGGCCGACTGGTCGACCATGGGCCTGCTCCGCGAGCTGGGCTTCAATCGCGCCAGCATCGGCGTGCAGGACTTCAACCTGGAGGTGCAGCAGGCCATCAACCGCCTGCAGAGTTTCGACGAGACCCGCGCCATCATCGATGCGGCGCGCACGCTGCAATTCCGCTCGATCAACATCGACCTGATCTACGGCCTGCCCAGGCAGACCCCGGACACCTTCGCCCGCACCGTCGAGCAGGTCATCGCCCTGCAGCCCAACCGGCTGTCCGTGTTCAACTATGCGCACCTTCCCGAGCGCTTCCCGCCGCAGCGGCGTATCAACGCCGAAGACCTGCCCTCCCCGGCGCAGAAACTGGAGATGCTGCAGCGCACCACCGAGCAACTGGAAGCCGCCGGCTACCGCTACATCGGCATGGACCATTTCGCCCTGCCGGACGACGAGCTGGCCATGGCCCAGGAAGACGGCACCCTGCAACGCAACTTCCAGGGCTATACCACCCACGGCCATTGCGACCTGGTGGGCCTGGGCGTCTCCTCGATCAGCCAGATCGGCGACCTCTACTGCCAGAACAGCAACGACATCGCCGACTACCAGAACACCCTCGACCAGGGCCAGCTCGCCACCCGCCGTGGCCTGCACTGCAACAAGGACGACCTGATCCGCCGCGCCGTGATCCAGCAGCTGATCTGCCATTTCCAACTCGACTTCGAGGACATCGAGGACCTCTACAACATCGACTTCCGTGGGTATTTCGCGGAAATCTGGGGAGACCTCGAACGCTTCGCGCAGGATGGCCTGATCACCCTCGGCCCGCGCGGCATGGACGTCAGCGCCGCCGGCCGGTTGCTGGTGCGCTCGCTGTGCATGCTGTTCGACCGCTACCTGCCGATGCAGAACCTGCAACGCTTCTCGCGGGTCATCTGACCCGCGGGTTCCCTGCGGCACGACCGACGGTACGGGGCCAACTGTCGCACCCATTGATACAGGATATGTCCGCAGCCCCCGGATGTACGAACAGCCCTGAATCGGCACTTTTCGAAAGGATTCGAGCCCGCCCCAACCCCTACGGAACCCTCATCCCCGTCGCTGGAACCAGCGATTCAGACAGGTCGCCAACTGGCGCGCGGCTTGCCGTCTGCGGTACCCTTGGTTTTTGTGTGCCATCCCATTCAAGGAACACTCATGGCCGAAACCATCAAAGTGCGCGCCCTGCCCCAGGCGCACTGCAAGGATTGCAGCCTGGCTCCCCTCTGCCTGCCGCTGTCGCTGAACCATAGCGACATGGACGCCCTCGACGAGATCGTCAAACGCGGCCGACCGCTGAAGAAGGGCGAATTCCTGTTCCGCCAGGGCGATACCTTCGGCTCCGTCTTCGCCGTGCGCTCCGGCGCGCTGAAGACCTTCAGCATCACCGACGGCGGCGAAGAGCAGATCACCGGCTTCCACTTGCCCAGCGAGCTGGTCGGTCTGTCCGGCATGGACACCGAGAGTTATCCGGTATCGGCCCAGGCCCTGGAAACCACCTCGGTCTGCGAGATTCCCTTCGAGCGCCTGGATGAGCTGTCCGAGCAACTGCCGCAACTGCGCCGCCAGCTGCTGCGCGTGATGAGCCGCGAAATCCGCGACGACCAGCAGATGATGATGCTGCTGTCGAAGAAGACCGCCGACGAGCGCATCGCCACCTTCCTGGTGAACCTCTCCGCGCGCTTCCGCGCCCGTGGCTTCTCGGCCCAGCAGTTCCGCCTGGCCATGTCGCGCAACGAGATCGGCAACTACCTGGGTCTGGCGGTGGAAACCGTCTCCCGCGTGTTCACCCGCTTCCAGCAGAACGGCCTGATCGCTGCCGAAGGCAAGGAAGTGCACATCCTCGACTCCATCGAACTGTGCGCGCTGGCCGGGGGCCAGCTGGAAAGCTGACAGACGCGAAAGCTGACCCATTGGTTGACTTTCCGGTCATCGAAAACGGGCTCGCCGACTGGCGGGCCCGTTATACTTTGGCCTCTGCAAAAACCGCATCAGGTGCACATCCAGCATGATCCTCAACCAACTCGACCTGAAGTCCGTGATCCGCGCCGTTCCCGACTTTCCCAAGCCCGGCGTCATGTTCCGCGACATCACCCCGCTGTTCCAGTCGCCGCGAGCCCTGCGCTTCGTCGCCGACAGCTTCATCCAGCGCTACGTCGAGGCCGATTTCACCCACATCGGCGCCATGGATGCGCGCGGCTTCCTGATCGGTTCGATCATCGCCTACGAGTTGAACAAACCGCTGGTGCTGTTCCGCAAGCGCGGCAAGCTGCCGGCCGACGTGCTGGCCCAGGCCTACGAGACCGAGTACGGCGAAGCGCTGCTCGAAGTCCACGCCGACAGCCTCTGCGAAGGCGACAGCGTGCTGATCTTCGATGACCTGATCGCCACCGGCGGCACCCTGCTCGCCGCCGCCCAACTGGTGCGCCGCATGGGCGCCAGCGTGTTCGAGGCCGCCGCGATCATCGACCTGCCGGAGCTGGGCGGCTCGGCCAGGCTCAACGATGCGCAGATCCCTACCTACAGCCTGACTGCGTTCGCCCTCGACGAGCAGTGACAGACTACTGCCGGTCACAACGGGCGCTTCGGCGCCCGTTTTCGTTTCCGTCGCTCTCGATCCAGACGCCCCATCCAATGGCTGGTCGTGGCCCCTTTGGCCTGATTCGACTTGGCCACGGCCAGATATGACCTGGCGATTGTCCGACAAGACTCCGAACATGACATCAACCGATGACACATTCCCAGGTGGCATCGCGAACTAACGACAGGGCTTGCCCGGGTCGCCGCAGCTGCCACTTGCCGCGCCCCCGTCCACCAGGCGCCCGCAAAACAACAAGGAGTTAGTCATGAACGCCAGTACCACACCGATCCGCGCCAATTTCCCGGTCCGCCGCATGGATTTCAGCTTCAGCGAAACGCCGAAATACTGGTGGGACGGGCAGCCCTTCATGACCCACTTCATGAACAACCTGTCCTCGTTGTTCCCCTACGGCGAGAAGTTCTTCGTCGATAGCGTGCGCGCCGTCCGCGAGCGCATCCAGGACCCGCAACTGCAGAAGGACGTGAGCGCCTTCATCGGCCAGGAGGCCATGCACTCCAAGGAGCACGCGGCGTACAACGAGTACGCCGACGAGCACGGCATCGACCTGGAGACCCTCGAACTGCGCATCAAGGTGCTGCTCGAATCCATCAGCAAGGTCACCACCAAGAAGCACCAGCTGGCGATCACCTGCGCGCTGGAGCACTTCACCGCGACCATGGCCGAGCAACTGCTCAAGCGTGAAGACCTGAGCGCCCAGATGAAGTCGGACAAGATGTACAAGCTTTGGATGTGGCATGCCGTCGAGGAGAACGAGCACAAGGCGGTGGCCTATGACGTCTACCAGCAGGTCTACGGCGGCTACTTCACCCGCACTGCGGTGATGCTGCTGACCACCGTGATCTTCCTCAGCGTCATCGCCGGCTTCCAGATCAACCTGCTGCGCCGCGATGGTCAGCTGTTCAACTGGCGCAGCTGGAAGCATGGCCTGGGTGTGCTGCTGCACCCGCGCCGCGGCTACTTCGTCAACCTGATCCGCCCGTGGCTGGACTACTTCCGCCCCGGCTTCCACCCCTTCGACCACGACACCAAGGCGCTGGAAACCCGCTGGAAGGAAACCCTGGATTTTGCCGGTTGAATTCCCGCGCGAATGAAAAACGCCAGGCAATAGCCTGGCGTTTTTCATTCAACCCCATGGTGCCGGATAACGTTTTCTGTAGGAGCGAGCTTGCTCGCGAACGAAATATCCGGCGGCTCCCATGCTGAGCGGGTTCGCGAGCAAGCTCGCTCCTACAAAAGCAAAGATTCAGGGCGCAAACGCCCTGAGGAACAACGCCACCACTTCCTGCACATGGGCCTCGGCTTCCGCCTCGGTGGGCGGT
>NZ_JBGLYK010000285.1:0-5911 GCF_047304025.1 Pseudomonas sp. Pseusp97
CGCAGCATCGTGCCCAGCGGTTACGGCTGCCCGCCGGACGGCCCGACCCAGGAGCTGCTGAACCAGCTCGGCCGCCACGGCCAGCGCCCGGCGCACATCCATTTCTTCATCTCCGCGCCGGGGCACCGCCACCTGACCACGCAGATCAACCTGGCGGGCGACCAGTACCTGTGGGACGACTTCGCCTATGCCACCCGCGACGGGCTGATCGGCGAGGTGCGTTTCGTCGAGGACGCGGCCGCCGCCCAGGCGCGCGGAGTGGAAGGGCGCTTCGCCGAGATCGAGTTTGACTTCCAGCTGCAGCAGGCGGTTTCCGCCGACGCCGAAGACCGCAGCAGCCGTCCGCGCGCGTTGCAGGAAGCCTGATTTTCGCGCGGTGCTGACCCTGTAGGAGCGAGCTTGCTCGCGAACAGCGTTACCCGGTCGCTCCGGCGCTGGGCGGGTTCGCGAGCAAGCTCGCTCCTACAACAGAACTGCCCACCGATAGCGCCACGCCCACCAGATACACCCGTAGGAGCGGACTCCGTCCGCGATGCTCTTGTGCTCGGGGACCATCGCGAAAGGAGTCCGCTACTACGTTTCCGGGCTACCGCCGAGGGCTGGCACGTCCGTTAGCCTACTAAGAGAAGTGTTCGATATTCGCACCAATAGTCGATTATCGCATTGTTCGCCCATCCCCCCCGACGGTACTGTTTTCCCATCGGCACCCCCTACACAACGAGACCGACCATGGCTGAACTCCTCACCCTCCGCGAAGCGGTCGAGCGCTTCGTCAACGACGGCGACACCGTCGCGCTCGAAGGCTTCACCCACCTGATCCCGACCGCTGCCTCCCACGAGCTGATCCGCCAGGGCAAGAAAGACCTGCACCTGGTGCGCATGACCCCCGACCTGGTCTACGACCTGCTGATCGGCGCCGGCTGCGTGCGCAAGCTGACCTTCTCCTGGGGCGGCAACCCCGGTGTCGGTTCGCTGCATCGCCTGCGCGACGCGGTGGAGAAGGGCTGGCCGCGCGAGATTGAGATCGACGAGCACAGCCACGCCGACCTCGCCAACTCCTATGTCGCCGGCGCCTCGGGCCTGCCATTTGCCGTGCTGCGCGCCTACGCCGGCTCCGACCTGCCGAAGGTCAACCCGAACATCAGGTTCATCAACTGCCCGTTCACCGGCGAGCAACTGGCCGCCGTGCCGTCGGTGCGCCCGGACGTCACCGTGATCCACGCGCAGAAGGCCGACCGCAAGGGCAACGTGCTGCTGTGGGGCATCCTCGGCGTGCAGAAGGAAGCCGCCCTGGCCGCCAAGCGCTGCATCGTCACCGTCGAGGAAATCGTCGACGATCTGAACGCGCCGATGAATTCCTGCGTCCTGCCGACCTGGGCGCTGTCCGCCGTCTGCCTGGTGCCCGGCGGTTCGCATCCGTCCTACGCCCACGGCTACTCCGAGCGCGACAACCGCTTCTACCAGGCCTGGGATCCGATCGCCCGCGACCGCGATACCTTCAACGCCTGGATCGATACCTACATCCGCGGCACGAAAGATTTCAACGAGTTCAAAGCCAAGCTCGCGGAGGCCAAGTAATGAGCGCCTACAGCACCAATGAAATGATGACCGTGGCCGCCGCCCGCCGCCTGAAGAACGGCGCCGTCTGCTTCGTAGGCATCGGCCTGCCGTCCAAGGCCGCCAACCTGGCGCGCCTGACCGCATCGCCCGACGTGGTCCTGATCTACGAATCCGGCCCCATCGGCGCCAAGCCCAGCGTGCTGCCGCTATCCATCGGTGACGGCGAGCTGGCCGAAACCGCCGACACCGTGGTGCCCACCGGCGAGATCTTCCGCTACTGGCTGCAGGGCGGGCGCATCGACGTCGGCTTCCTCGGCGCCGCCCAGGTCGACCGCTTCGGCAACATCAACACCACCGTCATCGGCGACTACAACAAGCCGAAGGTGCGCCTGCCCGGCGCCGGTGGCGCGCCGGAGATCGCCGGTTCCGCCAAGGAAGTGCTGATCATCCTCAAGCAGTCCCACCGCACCTTCGTCGACAAGCTGGCCTTCATCACCTCGGTCGGCTTCGGCGAGGGCGGCGATCACCGCCAGCAGCTCGGCCTGCCCGGCAAGGGCCCGGTGGCGATCATCACTGACCTGTGCATCATGGAGCCGGAAGCCGGCAGCAACGAATTCATCGTCACCACCCTGCACCCGGGCGTGACCCGCGAGCAGGTGGTGGAGAACACCGGCTGGGCGATCCGCTTCGCCGAGCAGGTCACCGAGACCGTCGCGCCGACCGACGTGGAGCTGGAAGCCCTGCGCGCCCTCGAAGCCCGCACCGCTGCCGCCCACGGCCAGATGGGAGGTGAGGAATGAGCCGCGAAGTCTTCATCTGCGACGCCGTGCGTACGCCCATCGGTCGCTTCGGCGGCTCGCTCTCCGGCGTGCGCGCCGACGACCTCGCCGCCGTGCCGGTGAAGGCGCTGGTGGAACGTAACCCGCAAGTCGACTGGGCCGCGCTGGACGAGGTCTACCTCGGCTGCGCCAACCAGGCCGGCGAGGACAACCGCAACGTGGCGCGCATGGCGCTGCTGCTGGCCGGACTGCCGGAGAGCGTGCCGGGCGTGACCCTCAACCGCCTCTGCGCCTCGGGCATGGACGCGGTGGGCACCGGCTTCCGCGCCATTGCCAGCGGCGAAGCCGAACTGGTCATCGCCGGCGGAGTTGAGTCCATGTCCCGCGCGCCCTATGTAATGGGCAAGGCCGACAGCGCCTTCGGCCGCGGCCAGAAGATCGAGGACACCACCATCGGCTGGCGCTTCATCAACCCGCTGATGAAGGCGCAGTACGGCGTGGACGCCATGCCGCAGACCGCCGACAACGTCGCCGACGATTACAACGTCAACCGTGCCGATCAGGACGCCTTCTCCCTGCGCAGCCAGCAGCGTGCCGGCGTCGCCCAGGCCAGCGGTTACTTCGCAGAGGAAATCGTCCCGGTGGTGATCAAGGGCCGCAAGGGCGAGACCGTCGTCGACACCGACGAACACCCGCGCCCGGACACCACCCTGGAAGCGCTGGCCAAGCTCAAGCCGGTGAACGGCGAAGGCAAGACCGTCACCGCCGGCAACGCCTCCGGTGTCAATGACGGCGCCGTGGCGCTGATCCTCGCCAGCGCCGAGGCGGTGAAGAAACACGGCCTGACACCGCGTGCGAAAGTGCTCGGCATGGCCAGCGCCGGCGTCGCCCCGCGGGTGATGGGCATCGGCCCGGTACCGGCGGTGCGCAAGCTGTTGGAGCGCCTGAACCTGTCCGTGGACCAGTTCGACGTCATCGAGCTGAACGAAGCCTTTGCCGCGCAAGGTCTGGCGGTGACCCGTGATCTGGGCATCGCCGATGACGATGCACGGGTGAACCCCAACGGCGGCGCCATCGCCCTCGGCCACCCACTGGGCGCCAGCGGCGCTCGCCTGGTGCTGACGGCGGTGCACCAGCTGCAGAAGACCGGTGGCAAGCTCGGCCTGTGCACCATGTGCGTGGGCGTGGGGCAGGGCGTAGCGCTGGTCGTCGAGCGCGTTTAGCTCTTTGCTCTTCGTAGGAGCGAGCTTGCTCGCGAACCCGGCCCTCGCAGCGGGGGGCGTTCGCGAGCAGGCTCGCTCCTACAGGATTCCCCCTGGCTGCCGTTGCGCTGAATTATCCCGCTGCAGGACAGTAGGGCGCATAACGCGCCAGCGTTATCCGCCGACCAAGGGCCGGCGGATAACCTGTTCCAGGTTATGCGCCCTACGCCAGCTCTCCGGTCATACTGTCCGACTAAGCCTGCCCGATCTCCGGAGCCACCTCGTGAGCACCAACCTTCTGTTCGACGCCTACTTCACCCAGCCCGCCATGCGCGCGATCTTCAGCGACTACGGCCGGGTGCAGGGCATGCTCGACTTCGAGGCCGCGTTGGCCCGCGCCGAAGCCCGCGTGGGCGTGATCCCGGCGAACGCCGTGGCGCCCATTGCCGCCGCCTGCCGTGCCGAGCTCTATGATTTCGATGCACTGGCCCAGGCTATCTGCAGCGCCGGCAATTCGGCGATCCCGCTGGTGAAGGCGCTGGGCAAGCGCATCGCAGCCGAGGACAAGGAAGCCGAGCGCTACGTGCACCTGGGCGCCACCAGCCAGGACGCCATGGACTCAGGCCTGGTCCTGCAACTGCGTGCCGCCATCGAGCTGCTGGAAAACGAGCTTGCCCAACTGGCCGATGCGCTGGCCATGCAAGCACAAGCCCACGCAGGCACACCCATGGTCGGCCGCACCTGGCTTCAGCATGCAACGCCGGTCACCCTCGGCATGAAGATCGCCGGCTGGCTGGGCGCGATCACCCGCCATCGCCAGCGTCTGAACGAACTCAAGCCTCGCCTGCTGTGCCTGCAGTTCGGCGGTGCTTCCGGCAGCCTCGCCGCGCTGGGCGAGCAGGGTTTCGCCGTGGCCGAGGCGCTGGCGGAAGAGCTGAACCTGCAACTGCCCGAGCAACCCTGGCACACCCAGCGCGACCGCCTGGTGGAATTCGCCAGCCTGCTCGGCCTGATCGCCGGCAGCCTCGGCAAGCTGGGCCGCGACCTCAGCCTGCTGATGCAGACCGAGGCCGGCGAAGTCTTCGAACCTTCCGCGCCGGGCAAGGGCGGGTCCTCCACCATGCCGCACAAGCGCAACCCGGTGGGTGCCGCCGTGCTGATCGGCGCGGCCACCCGCGCGCCGGGCCTGGTCTCGACCTTGTTCGCCGCCATGCCCCAGGAGCACGAGCGCAGCCTCGGCCTGTGGCACGCCGAATGGGAAAGCCTGCCGGAGCTGTGCTGCCTAGTCTCCGGCGCATTGCAGCAGGCTCTGAGCCTGGTGCCGGGGCTGGAAGTGGATGCCGAGCGCATGCTGGCGAACCTCGACCTGACCCGCGGCCTGGTGCTCGCCGAAGCCGTGAGCATCGCCCTGGCCCAGCGCATCGGCCGCGACGCCGCGCACCACCTGGTGGAGCAGTGCTGCAAGCAGGCGGTGAAGGAGGGCGCGCACCTGCGCGCGGTGCTCGGCGCCAACGCCGAAGTCGCCGCTCAACTGAATGCCGAGGAGCTGGATCGCCTGCTCGATCCCGCCCATTACCTGGGCCAGGCGCGTCGCTGGGTCGAGCGCGCGCTGGCCGAACACCAAGCACTTTCCTTGCGCAAAGAATCCCGATAGGAGCCTTGCATGCCTGCCGTACGTCTCGCCGATGGCGACCTGAACTATCAATTGGAAGGCCCGTCCGGCGCGCCGGTGCTGGTGCTGTCCAACTCCCTGGGCACCGACCTGCACATGTGGGACGCGCAGGTTGCGGCCTTCGCCGAACACTTCCGCGTGCTGCGCTATGACACCCGTGGCCACGGCGCTTCGCTGATCACTCCCGGCCCGTACAGCATCGAGCAGAACGGCCGCGACGTGCTGGCCCTGCTGGATGCGCTGGATATCCCGCGCGCGCACTTCTGCGGACTGTCCATGGGCGGGCTGATCGGCCAGTGGCTGGGCATCCATGCGCCGGAGCGCATCGAGCGCCTGGTGCTGTGCAACACCGCCGCCAAGATCGGCACCCCGGAAGTCTGGAACCCGCGCATCGAGACCGTGCTCAGCGGCGGCGCCGACGCCATGCGCAACCTGCGCGATGCGTCGATCTCGCGCTGGTTCACCGCCGATTTCGCCGAGGCCGAGCCGGGCAAGGTCGAGCCCATCGTCGGCATGCTGGCGCAGACTTCGCCGGAAGGTTACGCGGCCAACTGCGCGGCGGTGCGCGATGCCGATTTCCGCGGCGAGATCGGCGCGATCAGCGCGCCAACGCTGGTGGTCTGTGGCGCGGCAGGCCGGGGCGGGTCCAGATGTCACCCCAGGCGTGGCGGGTGATCATTTCCTGGAACTCCTCGTTG
>NZ_JBGLYK010000286.1:0-5904 GCF_047304025.1 Pseudomonas sp. Pseusp97
CTGCTGGGCCTGCACCAGCTGCCGCCGGGCCTGGGCCGGCAAAGCCTGCAACGCAGCGGCCTGAACCGCCGGCAGATGCTCAACCGCCTGGGCGTACTGATGGCCGTGGCGCCGGCTGCCTGGCTGGCGGCACGACAGCTGCCCTGGGCGGAATGGAACGCCGACCTGCGCACCGCTGTGGGCGAGCGCAAGCACCTGCGCCTGCCCGATGGCAGCCAGCTCACCCTGAATACCGACAGTGCGGTGAACCTGGCCTTCAACACCCGCGAGCGCCGCCTGCGCCTGCTCCAAGGTGAAATCCTCGTCGACGCCCTGCCCGACCCACGCCCCTTCATCGTCGATAGCCGCTACGGCCTGCTGCGTACCCCGACCGCGCGCTTCAGCCTGCGCGACCTGGGCGATGCGTGCCGTGTGGCGGTGCTGGATAAAGAGGTGAGCGTCGAGTTGCCGGGTTACGCGAGCCAGATGGTCGGTGCCGGACAGCAGTTGATGTTCAGCGCGCAGGGCTTCCAGTCTCTGCAGCCAGCGGACGCCAACGCCAGCGCCTGGGAAAACGGCATGCTGCTGGCCCAGGGCATGCGCCTGGACGATCTGCTGGGAGAACTCGGACGCTACCGCAGCGGCCTCCTGCGCTGCGACCCGCGGTTGGCCAACCTGCGCGTGACAGGGGCTATCCCGCTGGGAGACAGCGACGCCGGGCTTGCGCTGCTGGCGGACATGCTGCCCGTGAAGCTGCGGCGGATGACGCGCTATTGGGTGACCGTGGAGCCGGCGTGAACCAATGAAATAACTAGCCTCTCGTGTCAGGAATCCGTGCCTGGGATTTGCCCTCTCCCCCGCCCTGGCTACGCGCCCCGCTCCGAAGGGAGAGGGGGCCAGACCGGCGTGCATGGCAAACACTTCGCTCGCCGGCAATCACGGAAGAGCGCAAGGCACGGATATCCCCTCTCCCTTCAGGGAGAGGGTTAGGGAGAGGGACCGCACCGCGCCGAGTCCCCACCTGTAGGAGCGAGCCTGCTCGCGAACAGATTCCCCGGCCGCACTGGCGTTGGGCGGTTCGCGAGCAAGCTCACTCCTACAACAAAAGCCCAACACTCTGAAATTTTTTCGCCCACCCCTGACACCTTTTTCGATCTCGCCCGGTGAAGAGGAAGACAACCTCCATTTGCCGACAGGAACACTCCATGCTCCTCCGCTCCCGCCTTCGCCCGCACTCTCTCGCCCTGGCCGTCAGCCTGGCCCTGACCGGCGGTGTCGTGCTGCCCAGCCTGGCCGCCGAAGCCGCCAGCCAGCAGCGCCAGTACGACATTGCCCCCGGCCCGCTGGGCGAGATACTGGCGCGCTTCGCTGCCCAGGCCGGCGTGCCGCTGGCATTCGAGGCGCAGGCGCTGAACCGCCAGCAGAGCGCGGGCCTCAAGGGCAGCTTCGCCCCCGAGCAGGGCCTTGAGCAGCTGCTCGAAGGCAGCGGCTACCGCCTGGTGCGCAAGAACAGCGGTTATGGCGTGGAGGCCGCACCCGCTGACAGCGACGCGCTGGAGATGGACGCCACCACCGTCAGCGGCGCCGCGCAGCAGCCCGGCAACCTGCCGCCGGCCTACGCCGGTGGCCAGATCGCACGCGGCGCGCAGCTGGGCATGCTGGGCAACCAGGACATCCAGGACGTGCCCTTCAGCTTCGCCAGCTACACCGCCAAGACCATCCAGGACACCCAGGCGCAGACCGTCGGCGACGTGCTGCTCAACGACGCCTCGGTGCGCCAGGGCAACGGCTACGGCAACTTCTCGCAGATCTTCGTCATCCGCGGCCTGCCGCTGAGCACCGACGACGTCTCGCTCAATGGCCTGTACGGCGTTACCCCGCGACAGATCATCGGCACCGAGTCGCTGGAGCGCGTCGAGCTGTTCAAGGGCCCCAACGCCTTCATCAACGGTGTGACGCCCAGCGGCAGCGGCATCGGCGGCGCGGTCAACCTGCAGACCAAGCGCGCCGAGGACACGCCCACCCGCAGCGTGACCCTGGGCTACGGCAGCGACAACCAGTTCGGCGAGCACCTCGACCTCGGCCAGCGCTTCGGCGAGGACAACCGCTTCGGCGCGCGGGTCAACCTGGCCCAGCGCGAAGGCGAAACCGCTGTCGACGACGAGAACCAGCGCTACAAGCTGGCCACGGTCAACCTCGACTACCGCGGCGAGCGCCTGCGCCTGGTCACCGATTTCGGCTACCAGAAGCAGCGCATCAACCAGGGCCGCCCGGTGGTCTACGTCGGCAGCGGCGTCAGCAGCATCCCCCACGCCCCGGATGCCGACCACAACTACGGCCAGTCCTGGAGCTACTCGCAGCTCGAAGACACGTTCGGCATGTTCCGCGCCGAATACGACCTGAACGACAGCTGGACCGCCTACCTCTCCGGCGGCGCCAAGCACACCCGCGAGAACGGCGCCTACTCGGCGCTGACCCTCAACGACAACAGCGGCGACGCGGGCGGCGGGATGATGGACGCCACCCATGACGAGGACAACAAGAGCGCCATGGCCGGCCTCAATGGCCACTTCGCCACCGGACCGGTCAGCCACCAGATGAACCTCAGCGTCGCCGGCATCTGGGCCGAGCAGCGCAGCGCCTACACCATGACCAGCAAGCGCTACCCGACCGATCTCTATCACCCGGTGCAGACACCCAAGCCCGCACCGACCCTGGCCGGCGGCGACTACAGCGACCCGGGCATCGTCGGCAAGACGCTGAACAGGAGCCTGGCCGCGGCCGACACGCTGGGCTTCCTCGATGATCGCGTGCTGCTGACCGTGGGCGTGCGCCGCCAGAGCATCGGCACCGACGGCTGGAACTACGTGGGCAAGCGCACCGCCAGCTACGACGAATCCATCACCACGCCGGTCTATGGCCTCGTGGTGAAGCCCACCGAGTACCTGTCGCTCTACGCCAACCGCATCGAAGGCCTGGCCGCCGGCCCGACCGCGCCCAGCAGCGCGGCGAACTTCGGCGAAGTCTTCGCGCCGAACCGTTCCAAGCAGGTGGAAGTGGGCGCCAAGCTGGACTTCGGCAGCTACGGCGGCAACCTGGCCTTCTACCGCATCGAGCAACCGTTCAGCACCACCGACCCGGACTCGAAGATCTTCAGCGTCGACGGCGAGCAGGAGAACCGCGGCATCGAGCTGAACGTCTTCGGCGAGCCGGTCAACGGCCTGCGCCTGCTGGCCGGCGGCACCTGGATCGACACCGAACTGAAGAACACCGCGGGCGGCAAGACCGATGGCAACCGCGCCGTGGGCGTGCCGACCTTCCAGTACAACCTGGGCGCCGACTGGGACGTCCCCGGCCTCCAGGGCGCAGCCCTCAACGGCCGCGTGCTGCGCACCGGCGGCCAATACCTGGATGCTGCCAACGACCTGAGCATCCCGGCCTGGACCCGCTTCGACCTCGGCGCCCGCTACGCCTTCAAGGTGGACGAGCGCGACGTGACCCTGCGCGCCAACCTGGAGAACGTCGCCAACAAGTCGTACTGGGCCTCGACCATCGGCGGCTACCTGACCCAGGGCGACCCGCGCACCCTGAAATTGTCGATGACCGTCGACTTCTGATTTCCCCATGCGACAGGGACGTCGCACCCCATCCACAGCCGGCCGGCGCGCAAAAACAGCTCCCGGCCGTCTCGCCACTGGAACGCAGCAGCCATTCGGGTCCATGCTGGAAGCTCGCCCATTTGCCGGAGTTCGCCCCATGAGCGACGCCATCACCATCGATTTCGTCTCCGACGTGGTCTGCCCCTGGTGCGCCATCGGCCTCAACGGCCTGCTGGAAGCCATCCGCCGGGTAGACGGCGAACTGAGGGTGGAACTGCGCATCAAGCCCTTCGAACTCAACGCCGACATGCCCGCCGAGGGGGAAGACCTGGTCGAGCACCTGCAGCGCAAGTACGGCAGCAGCGCCGAGGACATCGCCCGCAACCAGGAGCACCTGCGTTCCATGGGTGAGGAAGTCGGCGTGCACTTCGACCTGAAGAAGCGCAACCGCATCTACAACACCTTCGACGCCCATCGCCTGCTGCACTGGGCGGGTGAATCGCACCGCGACATCGCCCTGAAACAGGCGCTGCTGCATGCCTACTTCGGCGAAGGGCGCGACCCGAGCGACCCGGAAGTGCTGCTGGAAGTGGCCGTCAGCGTCGGCCTGGACGCAGTGCGCGCGCGGGAAATCCTCGACAGCGACGCCTACGCCGACGAAGTGGTGGCCGAGGAAGACTTCTACACCAGCCATGGCATCCGCGCGGTGCCCGCGGTGATCCTCAATGGTCGCCAGCTGATCTCCGGGGCGCAGAGCACCGACTACTACGAGCAGGCGTTGCGCCAGGTGGCGCGTAATGCGCCATTGCCGGAGTAGGTTTTCGCGCGGTCTCCCCGGTAAGAGCAACTGTCTTTCCCTGGAAATTTGTGCCCGAGATTTCCCTCTCCCTAACCCTCTCCCTGAAGGGAGAGGGGACTGATCGGCATCAAGCGAAACTCTGAGCTTGCTGGCGGCACGGATAGCTCCCTCTCCATTCAGGGAGAGGGCATGCCATGGCAATAGCGAGTAGGAGCGGACCTTGTCCGCGAAGTCCGCAGCGGAGAGCTCCGGATCGGCAGGTGCATGCAGACGGCCCTGCGGGGCGGGGCGCTCGGTGCTGCCGGGAGGCTGTTCGCGAGCAAGCTCGCTCCTACAGTTGCCGCCCAACCCTTGAAGTTTGCCGTATGAGGGACCGTAGGGCGCATAACCTGGAACAGGTTATCCGCCGGCACCTGCGCGGCGGATAACGCTGGCGCGTTGTGCGCCCTACGGAGCTTTTCGTAGGAGCGAGCTTTGCTCGCGAACCCGCCTGACACTGATGTCGCCTGGGAATTCTGTTCGCGAGCAAGCTCGCTCCTACAGGTCCTTCCCGCCGCCGTGCGTTTGCCACAGAAAGAAAAACGGCGCCCTGGGGCGCCGTTTTTCGTGCAGCATCAGCCGATCAGAGCGCCGACCAGCCGTCCATCTGACCGCCCAGGTCGGCGGAGTGCTCGGACAGCAGCGCCGCGTAGCCGCTGATGTGCTCGTGGGAGAGCTCCATCACCGGGTAGGCCAGGACCTGCCAGGGCAGCTTGTCGTTGCCGTCGTACTCGGAGTACGCCACCTTCTGCCCGTTCTGCAGCAGCATGATGGCGAAGTCCAGGGCGGACTGCTCGTCCGGGAAGATCACCGCGAACTCCACCTCATGCTCGAGGGAGAGGTCTTCGCCGTCTTCCTGCAGGGCCCACAGGGCATCGCCGATTTCGTCTTCCGGGAAAAGCTGCTTGTCGCGGCTCATGTCACTGCTCCAATTCGATTTACAAAGTGCCCGGTGTGGGCACGCCCGCGCAGGATACCCGTCCTGCATGACAACTGCCGGAAAATCTCGCCGGCACCATCGCCTTGGGTGATGTTCACCATCACGGTGTTTCACTTCCGAGCTTGATCGCCTGGCGCGAGGATGTGTTCATCGGGCCTGCGCCCTCCCCTCATCGAGCCTGCGACCATGCACACGCACAGCACCGAGGCCTACCGCATCACCTACATCACCCTGGACGAGGTGCAACTGCACTTCGAGACCCAGATCGCCGTCGCCGACGAAGAAGGCGGCCTCGCCCTGCACAGCGCCGCCACCCTGCCCGAAGAGCGCCGCGCGCTGCGCGAGCTGATCTGCGAGGCCCGGGAACAGCAGGCGCTGGTCGCCTGACCTTCCGAAAGCTTAGACGCTGATAAGCAAATGCCCCGCTCAGGCGGGGCATTTGTGTCAGCTACCGGACTTCACGCCTGCAACTGATTGCCGATCGGCAAGGTGCGGATGCGCTTGCCGGTGGCCGCGAACAGCGCGTTGGCCAGCGCCGGCGCCAGGGG
>NZ_JBGLYK010000287.1:0-5891 GCF_047304025.1 Pseudomonas sp. Pseusp97
GCCGAGGCCCCAGCGCAACCGGCTCCGACGCCCACTCCGGCTCCTGCTGCTCCCGCGCCTGAGGCGCAGAAGCCCAAGCCGGCACCGGCTCCCGTCGCGGCCCCGGCCGAGCAGGCCGAAGCCAGCTTCATCGACGAGATCCTGGCCAACCCGATCTGGCTGGGCGCCATCGCCGGCAGCCTGCTGCTGGCGCTGCTGGTCCTGCTGATGATCATTTCCCGTCGTCGTGCCGCCAAGGAGCAGGAAGACCTCGCTGCCCACGGCAACGACGACGAGCCGACGCTGGACGACGACCTGAGCCTGGCCGGCAGCGAGCTGGATACCCTGGATATTCCCCAGGCCGCCGAGGTCGCCGCTCCGACGCAGAGCGCGCCCGAGCGCGTCGCCGCGCAGACCAGCGATGCCCTGGGCGAGGCCGATATCTACATTGCCTACGGTCGCTTCAACCAGGCTGCCGAGCTGCTGCAGGGCGCGATCTACGACGAACCGCAGCGCGCCGACCTGCGCCTGAAACTGATGGAGGTGTATGCCGAGATCGGTGATCGCGAAGGCTTCGCCCGCCAGGAAAACGAACTGCGCGAGATCGGCGGTGCCGAGCCGCAGGTTGAACAGCTGAAATCCCGGTACCCCGGCATGGTCGCCCTGGCCGCCGTGGGTGGCGGCCTGGCTGCCGCGGCCGCTGCGGACGACGATCTCGACGGCTTCAGCCTGGACGACTTCACCATCGACAGCCCGTCTGCCAGTAACGCAGCTCCCGCTGCGGAGGCCGCTGCGCAGCCCCACAACGACCTGGATGATGCGTTCGATCTGGCGCTGGACGATCTTGACCTGGGCGAAGACAAGCCCGCCGCTCCGGTCGCGCAGCAGGACGACGAACTGTCCTTCGGCAGCTTTGACCTGGACGACGATCTCAGCCTGGGCGGTTCGCCGGCCGCAGCGCCGAGCGCCAAGGCCGAGGACGATTTCGCCTTCGATCTGGACCTGCCGGAAGAGCCGGTTGCCAAGGCCGAGGCTCCGTCGCTGGTCGACGACCTGAGCGACTTCTCCCTGGATCTGGACAAGGATCTGGAGAAAGACAGTCACTCCACCTTGGCTTCGGCGGAAGATGACTTCCTGCTGGGCCTGGACGACGACACCGCTTCGCTGTCCGGCGTGAGCCCCGAGGAGTTCAGCCTGGATATCGAGAGCAAGGCGCCGCAAGCCGACGACCTGCCGGACGACTTCGACCTGTCCCTGGCGGACGACAAGCCCGCGCCGGCCAAGGCCGATGACAGCTTTGCCGCCCAGCTGGACGAAGTCAGCGCCGAACTGGATCGTCTCTCCGCCCAGAATGACGAGCCGCAGGTTCCGGTTGCTCCGTTGGCTGAAGACAGCTTCGCGGCGGGCGATCTGGGATTGCCGGGCGAAGGTGACGACGACGAGGATGATTTCGACTTCCTCTCCGGTGCTGACGAGGCCGCCACCAAGCTCGACCTGGCGCGCGCCTACATCGACATGGGCGATACCGAAGGCGCCCGCGACATCCTCGATGAAGTCATCACCGAGGGTAACGACAACCAGCAGCAGGAAGCTCGCGAACTGCTCGGGCGTATCGCCTGAGCCGGAAGGCTCCAGATAGATGATTGAAGCAGTACCCTCAGCGGCGGCCGAATCGGCCGCCGTTGGCGTTTCCAGGATTGCCCTGGGCGTCGAATTCAAAGGCTCGCGCTATCGCGGCTGGCAGCGCCAGGAAAATGGTGTGCCGACCGTGCAGGGCGCGCTGGAAAAAGCGCTGTCGCGGGTGGCCGATCACCCGGTTTCGTTGATGTGTGCCGGGCGCACCGATGCCCTGGTGCACGCCAGTGGCCAGGTGGTGCATTTCGACACCACCGCCGAGCGCTCGCTCATCGCCTGGGTCATGGGCACCAATGCCAACCTCCCCAACGATATCAGCGTGACCTGGGCCAAGGTGATGCCCGCGCATTTCCATGCGCGCTTCACCGCCATGGCGCGGCGCTATCGCTACGTGATCTACAACGACCAGATCCGCCCCGCGCATATGGCCGAGGAGGTCACCTGGAACCATCGTCCGCTGGATGTCTCGCGCATGCGCGAGGCGGCCCGCGCGCTGGTCGGCACCCACGACTTCACCTCGTTCCGCGCGGTGCAGTGCCAGGCCAAGTCGGCTATCAAGACCGTGCATCACCTGGAAGTCATCGAGCACGGGCGGTTCATCGTGCTGGATGTTCGCGCCAACGCCTTCCTGCATCACATGGTGCGCAACTTTGCCGGTTTGCTGATGACCATCGGCGCCGGCGAACGCCCGGTGGAGTGGGCGGCCGAGGCGCTGGCTGCGCGCGACCGGCGCGCCAGCGGGATCACCGCGCATCCTTACGGGCTGTACCTGGTGAGGGTGGAATACCCGGAGGAGTTCGTATTGCCCGAGCGCTACCTGGGGCCACATTTCCTTTCAAGTTTGCCGGATATCGTTGGCTGACGATGCCGGGGGCATTTGCTACCATCGATCGATCACTTACCTGAAGGTTGCTGCATCTTGTCCGCCGTTCGCATCAAAATCTGCGGTATTACCCGAGTCGAGGATGCCCTGGCCGCCGCCGAGGCGGGCGCCGACGCCATTGGCCTGGTGTTCTACGCCAGGAGTCCGCGCGCGGTGACTATCCAGCAGGCGCGGGCGATCGTTGCCGCATTGCCTCCCTTCGTCACCACTGTGGGCCTGTTCGTCGACGCCAGTCGCTGCGAGCTGGGGGAAATCCTCGATGCGGTGCCGCTGGATGTCCTGCAGTTCCACGGTGATGAGACCCCCGAGGCCTGTTCCGGCTGGCACAAACGCTACCTGAAAGCTCTGCGCGTGAAGCCGGGCGACGACGTGGCCGCGCAGATCGCGAAATATCCACAGGCCAGTGGCTTCCTGCTCGATACCTATGTAGAGGGTATTCCTGGCGGAACCGGGCTGGCCTTCGACTGGTCCCTGGTGCCGAAGGATGTGCAGCGTCCGCTGATCCTGGCCGGTGGCCTGACGGCCGCCAACGTGGCCGATGCCATCGCTCAGGTGCGCCCCTATGCCGTGGATGTCAGCGGCGGGGTGGAGGCGAGCAAGGGCATCAAGGATGCGCAGAAGATCCGCGATTTCATCGCGCAATGCCGTTCGGTGGCCTGACGCGGAATCTTCATGTGACGACGAGCGGCCCGGCGCCGTCCACTACCCAATCGCTGCCCGTGGGCGGCGCTGGGAGTCGTCGGTGTTGGCAGTCCTGCCCTCCGGCGCCCCGCATCGACAGCTGTATCCGTGGCGACGCCCCAGGCGGCGCCTTTGTTTGCGAGGGGTTCCGGCCTTGAGGTCGGGACCGCGACGATGAATTTGCTCAGAGGCACGCGCAACCCATCGCGCCGTGTCACTGCACTGGAGACGAGAGCATGAGCAACTGGCTGGTAGACAAGCTGATCCCTTCCATCATGCGTTCCGAGGCGAAGAAGAGCTCGGTACCGGAAGGCCTGTGGCACAAGTGCCCGTCCTGCGAGGCGGTGCTGTACCGTCCGGAGCTGGAAAAGACCCTCGACGTCTGCCCCAAGTGCGATCACCACATGCGTATCGGCGCACGCGCGCGCATCGATATCTTCCTCGATGAGGAAGGCCGCGAGGAGCTGGGTGCCGAGCTGGAACCGGTGGATCGCCTGAAGTTCCGTGACAGCAAGAAGTACAAGGACCGCCTGACCGCCGCGCAGAAAGACACCGGCGAGAAGGATGCGCTGATCTCCATGAGCGGCAAGCTGATGGGCCTGCCGGTCGTGGTCAGCGCCTTCGAGTTCTCCTTCATGGGCGGCTCCATGGGTTCCATCGTCGGCGAGCGCTTCGTCCGCGCCGCCAACTACGCGCTGGAAAACCGTTGCCCGATGATCTGCTTCTCCGCTTCGGGTGGCGCGCGCATGCAGGAAGCGCTGATCTCCCTGATGCAGATGGCCAAGACCTCCGCCGCGCTGGCCCGCCTGCGCGAAGAGGGCATCCCGTTCATCTCCGTGCTGACCGACCCGGTCTACGGCGGCGTATCCGCCAGCCTGGCGATGCTCGGCGACGTGATCGTCGGCGAGCCGCGCGCCCTGATCGGCTTCGCCGGCCCGCGGGTGATCGAGCAGACCGTGCGCGAGAAGCTGCCGGAAGGCTTCCAGCGCAGCGAGTTCCTGCTGGAGCACGGCGCCATCGACATGATCATTCACCGTTCCGAAATGCGTGAGCGGCTGGCCAAGCTGCTCGCCAAGTTCACCCACACCCCAAGTACCGCGCTCGCAGGATGACCCAACGTACCCTTGCCGACTGGCTCAGCTATCTCGAACAGCTCCATCCCACGGCAATCGACATGGGGCTGGATCGCTCCCGTGAAGTGGCTGGCCGGCTTGGCCTGGGGCGCCCCGCGCCCCGCGTGGTGACCGTCACTGGCACCAATGGCAAGGGTTCCACCTGTGCCTTCCTCGCCGCCCTGCTCGGCGAGCAGGGCCAGCGCGTCGGCGTCTACAGCTCGCCGCACCTGCTGCGCTACAACGAGCGCGTGCTCATCGATGGCGTCGAAGCCAGCGACGAGGCGCTCTGCGAAGCCTTCGCCGCCGTCGAGGCGGCCCGTGGCGAAATCTCCCTGACCTACTTCGAGATGGGCACCCTCGCGGCCTTCTGGCTGTTCGAGCGCGCCCATCTCGACGCCGTAGTGCTGGAAGTCGGGCTGGGCGGCCGCCTGGATGCGGTCAACCTGATCGACTCCGACGTCGCCGTCGTCACCAGCATCGGCATCGACCACGCCGACTGGCTGGGCGATACCCGCGAAAGCGTGGCCTTCGAGAAGGCCGGCATCTTCCGCGCCGGCAAGCCCGCCGTCTGCGGTGACCTGGAGCCGCCCGCGCCGATCCTGGAACAGGCGCGCCAGCTCGGCTCGCCGCTGGTCCTGCGCGGACGCGACTTCGACCTGGCGATGGGCGAGGGCGACTGGCATTGGCGCGGCCGCTCCGCCACTGGCGAAGCGCTGAGCCTGCACAACCTGCCGCTGCTCGACCTGCCGATGGAGAACGCGGCGCTGGCCTTGCAGGTCTACGCCTTGCTGGATCTGCCGTGGCAGTCCGAGCAACTGGTCGCCGCGCTGCAGCGCACCCGCGTAACCGGGCGCCTGGATCGCCGTACCGTGCAATGGCGCGGCGAAGTGCGCCACTTGCTGCTCGACGTCGGGCATAATCCGCACGCGTCGCAATACCTTGCCAGCCGCCTGCGCGCGGCGCCGCCCAAGGGTGTGCGCCACGCAGTGTTCGGCCTGCTGGCGGACAAGGACCTCGACGGCGTACTGGAACCCGTGCTCGGCTTGGTGCAGGATTGGGCCGTCGCGCCGCTGCCCACCGGACGCAGCCGTCCGGCCGCAGAGCTGGAGGCTGCGCTGCAGGCTCGCGGCGCGCAGGTCAGTTGCCATGGTGATATCGCCGCGGCGCTGGCGGCGCAGTGCGATGCAGCGGGCACCGATGACGAGATCCTGGTGTTCGGTTCGTTCTACAGCGTGGCGGATGCCCTGGAGTGGCTCGCCAAGGCTGCTCAATAAAGTACACCTAAGGGGAGTTGTGCATGGCGTTGCTCGATAAGGGGCTCAAGCAGCGGGTAGTCGGAGCGCTGGTGCTGCTGGCACTGGCCGTGATCTTCCTGCCGATGCTGTTCTCCCGCGAGGATGATGTACGCCAGGTGGTGGTCGAGGCGCCGGTGATGCCAAAGCCGCCGGCCATGCCCGCCGTTGAAGTACAGCCCACCGAGGTCCCGGAGCCGCAGGCCGAGGATGCGGACAACGTCGTGCCGCCGGCCGAAGCGGCTCCGGCGCAAGCGCCTTCCGCGCCAATAGCCAGCCTGCCGACCCAGCAGGCCCAGCCGGCTC
>NZ_JBGLYK010000288.1:0-5882 GCF_047304025.1 Pseudomonas sp. Pseusp97
CCCCCCCCGCCCCCGCCGCCTACCAACTCCCCTCTCCACCCTTTTTTTTCCGCCCCCGCCCTCGCCCCCCCCCCCCCCCCCCGGGGGGGGTTTTGCCCCCCCCCCCCCCCCGCTCCTACAGGACACCCGTCGCCGCGTCGCGGCTCAGGCAGGCGCCGACCCGGTGGAAAACTCTTCCTGCAAAGCCGCCCGAATCCAGTCCTCGAACCAGGCCACGTCCGCGCTTACCGCGCCGGTGGGCAGCAGCAGCTGGTAGCTCTCCAGCGGTACTTCCTCGGGCAGCGGGCGCACCAGTGTGCCGGCGGCCAGCTGGTGCTTCACCAGCACCAGATTGGCCAGGGCGATGCCGTGGCCGGCCTCGGCCATGGACAGGGCGTGGTCGTTGCTGACGTAGAGCACGTCGGAATTCACCCGCAGGTCCAGCCCGATGGTGGACAGCCAGAGGTTCCACCATTCGCCGTCGTCGACGTGGATCAGCTTGTGCTGCGCCAGCTCATGCACGCTCCTCAGCGGGCCGTGTTCTTCGAGGTAGGAGGGCGAGCAAACCGGGAACACCGCCGGCCGCACCAGCGTGCTGTGACACTGCGGATAGACGCCGGGAAGCCCGTAGACGATCCCCAGATCGGCGCTTTTACCGTCCACTTCGGTGAAAGTCGGGTTGGGTTCCACTGCCACCTTCAGGCCCGGGCGCTGTTGGCGCAGGGTTTCCAGCCGTGGCATCAGCCAGCGCTTGGCGAAGGCCGGCACCACCAGGATCTTCAGCCAGCGCGCGGTGCCGCCGGGGGCCAGTTCGTGGCCGGCGTCGGCGATCTGCTGCAGGGCTGTGGATATCTTCGCGTAGTAACGCTGCCCGGCCGGGGTCAGGCTCACCCCGCGTGGAGTGCGCTCGAACAGCTGCACGCCGAGCCAGTCCTCCAGCAGCTTCACGTGACGGCCGATGGCCGGCTGAGTGACATGCAGGTCTTTCGAGGCGGCGACATAGCTGCCCAGCCGGGCGGCGGCCTCGAAGGCGCGGACGGCATTGAGCGGCGGAAGGCGCTGGATGGACATGGGCTCAGCCTCGGGTATTAATTTTCAGCTGTTAATTTATTTAATATCGAATGTAAGAAAATTGAGCTTTCCGCTCAACCACCTTTCTTCGAATATCCGCTCCAGCAGCATCACCACAATATCGAGCCGAACCCACGGCCAGCGCTGCATCCAGCGTTTACTCCAGCCCTGCCAGAACAACTACAAGATCCCCCGGCTGCCAGCGTGCGGCAAACGGGAAGGATGCGGAGGTTTCACCATGAATGCCCTGCACAGCCTGCAGACGGCGGCGGTTTCCATCCGCTCCGTACGCAAGGTCTACGGCGACCCGGCCAGCGGTCCCGTCGCGCTCAAATGCGTCGACCTGGACATCCGCGACAACGAATTCTTCACCCTGCTCGGCCCGTCGGGCTGCGGCAAGACCACCCTGCTGCGGATGATCGCCGGCTTCGAATTCCCCACCTCCGGGGAAATCCGGCTCTACGGCGAGAACATCGCCGACCGGCCGCCCTTCGAGCGCCCGGTGAACACCGTGTTCCAGCACTACGCGCTGTTCCCGCACATGACCATCGCCGAGAACCTCGCCTTCGGCCTGGAATCCCATCCGATGGGCCAGCGCATGAGCAAGGCGCAGGTCGCCGAGCGCGTCCGCGAAATGCTCGCCCTGGTGCAGATGGAACGCTTCGCCCAGCGCAAGCCGACCCAGCTTTCCGGCGGCCAGCAACAGCGCGTCGCCCTGGCCCGCGCGCTGGCGCCGCATCCCAAGGTGCTGCTGCTCGACGAGCCGCTCTCGGCGCTCGACCTCAAGCTGCGCCAGGCCATGCGCGAGGAGCTCAAGGCGATCCAGTCCAAGACCGGCATCACCTTCATCTTCGTCACCCATGACCAGGAAGAAGCCCTGACCATGTCTGACCGCATCGCCGTGCTCTCCGAGGGCGAGGTGCAGCAGGTCGGCCGGCCGGACGACATCTACGAAAACCCGCGCAACCGCTTCGTCGCCGACTTCATCGGCGAGACCAACTTCCTCCCGGCGCGGGTGGAGAACTTCACCGGCGACTGCGCGCAGTACCGCATTCCCGGCGACCAGCTGATCGAGGCCCCGGCCCGCGAAGGCCTGAAGGTTGGCGCCGAGGTCACCCTGTCGATCCGTCCCGAGCGCCTGCAACTGGTGGCCGAGGACACGCTGGCGGCCACGCCCTGCACGGTCGTCCAGCAGATCTACCTGGGTACCGACCTGCAGTACCAGGTCAGCCTCGCCGACGGCACTCGCCTGACGGTCCGCGCGCCCAACAGCGCCGGCCAACGCGGGCGGCTGGTGGCCGGGCAACGCGCCGGGCTGCTGTTCGAAAAAGGCAGCGCCAGCGTCCTGGTGGACTGAGCGGAGGTGAGCATGAACCGGTTATCCACAACCGCCGGCAATTCGCTGGAGCGGCGCCAGGCGCTGCGCAGCTTCCTCGGCGTATCGCCCGCGCTGGTCTCCATCGGGCTGTTCCTGATCGTGCCGATCTTCATCGTGGTCGGTTACTCGCTGATGCAGGCCAACCCCTACGGCGGGGTGAACCCGCACTTCAGCATCGACGCCTATGTCTCGCTGCTGTTCGAGCGCCAGCTCGACGACAGCCTGGCCTTCGCCGACTCCTACGTCATGATCGCCCTGCGCTCCATCGGCATAGCCGCGGCGACCACCGTCATCACCCTGCTGGTGGGCTTCCCGGTGGCGGTGTGGCTGGCGATGCAACCGGCGCACCGTCGCGGCCTGCTGATCTTCCTGATCACCGTGCCGTTCTGGGCCAACCTGCTGATCCGTACCTACGCCTGGATCCTGCTGCTGCGCGGCACCGGCGTGGTCAACGGCACGCTGATGAGCCTGGGGCTCATCCACCAGCCGCTGAACCTGCTGTACACCGATGGCGCCGTGCTGCTGGGCCTGGTCTACACCTACGCGCCCTTCGTCGTGCTGCCGATCTACGCCACCCTCGAGAAGATGGACATGCGCCTGCTCGAAGCGGCCCAGGACCTCTACGCCGGGCGTATCCGCACCCTGCGCAAGGTGGTCCTGCCGATTGCCCGTCCGGGTATCCTGGCCGGCGCCATCCTCACCTTCGTGCCCTGCCTGGGCGCGATGATCGCCCCCGAGCTGCTCGGCGGCGGCACCAAGATGATGCTCGGCAACCTGATCTTCCGGCAGTTCAGCGACTCGCGGAACTGGCCCTTCGGCGCGGCGCTGTCGCTGGTGCTGATGGGAGCGGTGATGCTGGTGCTGATGTTCTACGCGATGCGCGCCGAACGCCTGCGCATCGCCCGGGGAGGTGAGTGATGCTGTCTCTGCTGAGCAAACGCCGTCTGGGCGTACAGGATTTCCGTGGCTTCGGCGCGCTGAGTTTCCTGTTCTACCTGTACCTCTACGCGCCCATCGTGGTGCTGGTGGTGCTCTCGTTCAACGCCAACCAGTCCGCCACCGTGTGGACCGGTTTCAGCCTCGACTGGTACCGCAGCGCCTTCGCCAACCAGGCGTTGCGCCAGGCCGCCGGCAACAGCCTGCTGATTGCCGTGTGTGCCAGCGTGATCGCCACGGTGATTGCCACCCTGGCTGCGCTGGGCACCTCGCGCGGCGCCAAGTTCAAGGGCCTGCGCCTGTCCATGGGGGCGATCATGCTGCCGCTGGTGCTGCCCGAGATCGTCGTCGGCGTCGCCACCCTGGCGCTGTTCTCCACCCTCGGCCTGTCGCTGGGCTACGGCAACCTGATCATCGCCCACACGGTGTTCTGCATCCCGTTCGCCTACCTGCCGATCCGTGCCCGCCTCAACGACATGGACCTCTCGCTGGAACAGGCTGCCGCCGACCTCTACGCCGGCCCCTGGCGGACTTTCCGCAAGGTGACCCTGCCGCTGCTGATGCCGGGAATCTTCTCCGGGCTGATGCTGGCCTTCATCGTCTCGCTGGATAACTTCGTGATCTCGATGATGGTCTCCCAGGCCGGCACCACCACCTTGCCGATCTTCATCTTCGGCCTGTTGCGCATGGGCGTGACGCCCGATGTCAACGCGGTGTCGACCCTGATCCTCGGCGTTTCCGTGCTGTTCGTAACCCTGTCCTACCTGCTCGGCAAGAAGAAGGCCTGAGCCCACATACCGGAGTAGAAGATGAGCAAACTGATCGCTGCTGTAGGGGCCTCGCTGGCCATGGGCCTGGTGGCCAACGCGAACGCCGCCGAACAACTGAACGTGGTGAGCTGGAGTGGTTACTTCACCCCGCAGATCCTGGAGAAGTTCGAGAAGGAAACCGGCATCAAGGTGACCGTGGACTCCTACGACTCCAACGAAACCCTGCTGGCCAAGCTCAAGCAGGGCGGCACCGGCTACGACGTGGCCATCCCCTCGCACCAGTTCGTGCCGATCCTGATCCAGGAGAAGCTGCTGGAGCGCTTCGACCCGGCCAGCCAGCCGTACTACGCCAACGTCGAGGACAACCTGAAGAAGCCCACCTGGGACCCGCAAGGCGCCTACGCCGTGCCCTTCATCTGGGGCACTACCAGCGTGGTGCTGGACAGCACCAAGTACAGCGGCCCGGCCGACAGCTACTCGGTCCTGTTCACCCCGCCGGCGGAGCTGCAGGGCAGGATCAACATGTTCGACTCGGCGAGCGAGGTGATCGACACCGCCAGCCTCTACCTGGGCATCCCGCTGTGCAGCGAGGACCCCAAGCAGATGCAACAGGTGCTGACCCTGCTGAAGAACCAGAAGCCCTTCGTCAAGACATACAGCTCCAAGGCCGGCTCGATCCGCGAGAACCTGGCCTCGGGTGAAGTCGACATGTCGATGTTCTGGGGCGGCTCGTCGATGCGTGCGCGCGAGATGAAATCCAGCCTGAAGTACCTCTACCCGAAAGAGGGCGTGATGGCCTGGGTCGACAACCTGGTGATCCCAGCCGGCGCCAAGCACCCGGAGAACGCGAAGAAGTTCATCGCCTTCCTCAGCCAGCCGGAGAACTCGGCGATGACCCAGAACTTCCTCAAGCACCAGAGCCCGATCAAGGGTGTTGAACCCTTCCTCGACGCCAGCCTGAAGGATGCGCCGGAACTGCACATCCCCGAGGGCACCAAGGTGGTGTTCAGCAAGACCTGCGGCGAAGGCGCGATCCGCCTGGCCGACCGCATCTGGACCAACCTGATGCGCTGATTCCCCGAGCCGGAAATCGACAGGCCGACGCTGCTCGCGTCCACCTTCGTGGGCGCGCCGGCAGCGTGCGGCCCGGTGAACGCGCTATTCGCTACAAGCCCCATCAGCCGGTGGGGTCGTTGAACCCGACCGAATCTTCCCGTTGCGGGAAATCCTGATGAAAAAAAGGCCTCGTTCCATGAGCCAGAAGAACAAGCAAAACGAACTCGTCCAGCTACAGGCCTTTGAGCTGGCCCAGCGCATCCGCCTGCGCGAGGTTTCCTGCCGTGAAGTGATGCAGGCGCACCTCGAGCAGATCGAGCGCTACAACCCGGCGGTCAATGCCATCGTCAGCCAGCAGCCGGACGACCTCCTGCTGGCCGAAGCCGACCAGCGCGACGCCGAACTGGCCCGTGGCCAATACCGTGGCTGGATGCACGGCCTGCCCCATGCGGTGAAGGACCTGTCGCTGACCCAGGGCATCCGCACCACCCTCGGCTCGCCGCTGTTCCGCGACTACCTGCCCGAGCGCGACGGCATCATGGTCGAACGCATCAAGGCGGCCGGCGCGATCATCATCGGCAAGACCAACACTCCCGAATTCGGCCTCGGCTCGCACAGCTACAACCCGATCTTCGGTGCCACCGGCTGCGCCTACGCGCCGGAGCGCACCGCCGGCGGCAGCAGCGGTGGCG
>NZ_JBGLYK010000289.1:0-5851 GCF_047304025.1 Pseudomonas sp. Pseusp97
CCGCCATCGAGTAGGAAGATTTCTTTCTTTTTGAGGCTGCCCTGCTGGTTAATCAGCCATAAATCGCCTGTGGGACCTTCCGGTTGGGGGGCGAGTGGGCTGAAAAGCCCCACGGCAGGCAGCCAGGGCCGCGCGATCGCTGGCGGACAGGCATTGCAGCTCGCCGACACGCTTGCCGGCGCCCTGCAGCAGGCTGTCCAGCACCTGCTCCATGTTGCCGCGCAGGCGCGCCACGGCGTCGGAGCTGAAGTGCGCGCGCAGGTACTGGTACTCGATTTCCAGGCGCTCGCCGACACGCACCGCGAGGTCCATCGGGATACTGGTCTCGTCCTTCGACTTCAGTTCGCCGAAACGCAGCCCCTGGGCGCTGCGCAGCACCTCGTCGACCGGGTAGTTCTCGAACACGATGATGCTGTCGAACAGCGCCTGCCCGGCCTGGCCGGCCCAGCGCTGGATGTCGTAAAGCGGTGTGTGCTCGAACTCGCGCACGTCCAGGTTGTAGCCCTGCAGCTCGCGCAGCCAGTCACCGAGGTCGGCGTCTTCGGCCGGCGCCTGGACGATGGGCAGCGTGTTGATGAACAGGCCCAGCAGGCTGTCGGCGCCGGCCAGTTGCGCGGGACGCCCGGCCACGGTGGCGCCGAAGGCTACGCGTTGCTGCCCGGTGTAGCGCTGCAGCAGAAGAATCCACGCCGCCTGCACCAGGGTGTTCAGCGTTACCCGCTGGCTGCGGGCGAAGGCCTTCAGGCGCTCGGTGGCTACCGCGTCGTAGCGGCTGTATTCCAGCCCGTGGCCGCTGCCTTCGGCCGGGCGCGCCAGGCTGTCGGCGAGCACGGTGGGCTGGGCGAAGCCTTGCAGGCGCGCGCGCCAGAAGTCCTGGGCCTGCTGCTGATCCTGCACCTGCAGCCAGTGGATGTAGTCGCGGTAGCGGCCCTGCGCGGCGATGCTCTCGCCGTTGTAGCGGCGCAGCGCTTCGGCAAACAGCTGGGCGTTGCTCCAGCCGTCGAGCAGGATGTGGTGGTGGGTGTAGACCAGCTGGTGGCTGGCCTCGGCGCTGCGCACCAGTACCAGGCGCAGCAGCGGCGGACGCGCAAGATCGAAGCTGCGGCTGCGCTCGGCGGCGGCCAGTTCGTCCAGCGCCGCGTCAATGTCCTCGCGGCCGCGCCAGTCGAGAACCTCCAGCGGCAGCTCGACGTGTTTGTGCACGGCCTGCACCGGCTGATCCAGGCCTAGCCAATGCACGCCGGCACGCAGGTTGTCGTGGGCATTCAAAGCGGCCTGCCAGGCGGCGCGGAAGCGCTCCACGTCCAGGCCCTGCACCTCCACGCGCAGCTGGTTGACGTAGACACCGCCCTCGCTGCCGTCCACGCCGTGGAACAGCATGCCCTGCTGCATCGGCGACAGCGGGTAGATATCTTCGATCTGCTGGGGGTCCAGGCCGAGCGTGGCCAGTTGCGCGGCGTCCGGCGCCTCGATGGCAGCGACGGCCACTGGCGCATCGCCTGCTACGACTTCACCGGCCACGCGGGCCAGCGCCTGCAGCGTCTGGTGCTGGAACAGGTCCTTCGGGCTCAGGTGCAGGCCGGCGGCGCGGGCGCGACTGACCACCTGGATGGAGACGATGGAGTCGCCGCCCAGCTCGAAGAAGTTGTCGTCCAGCCCCACGCGTTCCAGGCCTAGCACGGCGCACCAGATGGCCGCGAGGGTCTGCTCGCGCTCGCTCTGCGGTGCGCGGTAGGTCTTCTGCAGCAGGCTGAAGTCCGGCTCCGGCAGCGCCTTGCGGTCGAGCTTGCCGTTGGGGGTCAGCGGCATCCGCTCGAGCTGGACGATCTGCGCAGGGACCATGTAGTCCGGCAGTTCTTCCAGCAAGGCGGTGCGCAGGTCGCTCCCGATCTGGCCCGTGACATAACCGACCAGCTGCTTCACCTGCCCGGCGTCGCGGGCGATCACCACCGCCTCGCGCACGCCGGGTTGACCGAGCAGGCGCGACTCGATCTCGCCCAGTTCGATGCGGAAGCCGCGAATCTTCACCTGGTGGTCGATGCGGCCGAGATATTCCAGCACGCCGTCTGCTCGCCAGCGCGCGAGGTCGCCGGTGCGGTACATGCGCGCGTTGAGCTCCGCGCTGAACGGGTCGGCGACGAAGCGCTCGGCGGTCAGCTCCGGGCGCCCATGGTAGCCACGCGCCAGGCCGTCGCCGGCGATGTACAGCTCGCCCGCCACGCCAATCGGCGCGGGTTGCAGCTCGCCGTCGAGGATGTACAGCTGGGTGTTGCCGATGGGCTTGCCAAGCAGCGCGCGGGCGCCCTTGTCGATCTTCCAGGCCGCCGACCAGATGGTGGTTTCGGTGGGGCCATAGAGGTTCCACAAGGCATCGGTCTGCGCCGTCAGCTTGTCCGCCAGCTCGGCGGACAGCGCCTCGCCGCCGCAGAAGAAGCGGCAGCCGGCCAGGCGCGGGAAGTCTTCGTGGCCGCTGAGCAGCGTCCAGGTGCTCGGGGTCGCCTGGATCACCGTCACGCCCTCCTCCAGCGCCACGCCAAGCAGGCGCGACGGGTCGCGTGCAACATCGCGGTCGACCAGCACCACGCGGCCGCCGACCAGCAGCGGCAGGTACAGCTCCAGCGCGGAGATATCGAAGGACAGCGAGGTCAGCGCGAGGACGCGGTCCTGCGCGCCGAGGCCCGGCTCGCGGGCCATGCTCAGCATGAAGTTGACCACCCCGCCATGGCGCACCGCGACGCCCTTGGGCTTGCCGGTGGAACCGGAGGTATAGATCACATAGGCGAGATCGTCGGGCTTGGCGAGGTTCAACAAATCGCTGTCGGCATAGCCATCCAGCTGAGCCCAGTCGCGGTCCAGGCAGAACGCACGGGCACCTGTCTGCGGCAATTCGCCGAGCAGGTGCTGCTGGGTCAGCAGCAGGCGCACGCCGCCGTCCTCGAGCATGTGCGCCAGGCGCTCGGCGGGGAATTCCGGGTCCAGCGGCACGTAGGCGCCGCCGGCCTTGAGCACCGCCAGCAGCGCCACCGGCAGCTCAACCGAGCGCTCCAGGGCGACGCCGACGCGACTGTCCGGGCCGACTCCCTGCTCGCGCAGCCAGCGCGCAAGGCGGTTGGCGCGGCTGTTCAACTCGGCATAGCTGAAACTGCGCTGGCCGTCGCTGAGCGCCACCTCGGCGGGCGAGCGCTGCACCTGCTGTTCGATCAGCTGGTGCAGGCAGGCATCGCGCGGGTAGTCCATCGCGGTGGCGTTCCAGCCGTAGAGCAGTTGCTCGCGCTCGCTGCCATCGAGCAGCGGCAGGCGCGCCACCGGGCATTGCGGGTTGCGCACGATGCCTTCCAGAAGATTGAGGAAGTGCCCTGTCAGGCGTTCGATGGTCGGTGCGTCGAACTGGTCGGTGGCGTACATGAACTGCCCGCGTACCTGGCCGTCGCGGCTTTCCTCGGTGTTCAGGGTCAGGTCGAACTTGGCGATGCCGCTGTCCAGCTCCAGGCTCTCCAATTGCAGGCCGCCGGGCAGTTCACGCAGGGCGTCGCGGCGGCTCGGCTGGTGGTTGCAGGCCACCTGGAACAGCGGGTTGTAGCTCAGGCTGCGCTCCGGTTGCAGCGCATCCACCAGTTGCTCGAACGGCAGGTCCGGGTTGGCCTGGGCGCCCAGCACCGCTTCGCGGGTGCGGGCGAGGAAGGCGTTGAAGGATTCGTCGCCGTCGATGCGCACTGACAGCACCTGGGTATTCACGAAAAAGCCGATCAGCCTTTCGCTCTCGGCACGGCCACGGCCGGCGATGGGCACGCCCACGCGCAGCTCGCGCTGGCCGCTGTAACGCGACAGCAGCACCTGATAGGTCGCGAGGATCAGCATGAACAGCGTGGCGCCCTGCCCCCGCGCCAGTTTGCGCAGGGAGTCGCCGAGCGCGCGGGGCAGCTCGAAGTCCAGCGTCGCGCCGCGATAGCTCTGCACCAGCGGGCGCGGCCGGTCACCCGGCAGGGTCAGCAGCAGGGATTCGTCGCCCAGTTGCTCCTTCCAGTAGGCCAGTTGCCGCTCGCCCTCGCCGGCCGCCAGCCACAGACGCTGCCAGCGGGCGATGTCGCTGTACTGGATCGGCAAGGCGTCCAGCCCGGCCTGGGTGCCTTGCACCTCGGCGCTGTAAAGAGCGGCAAACTCATCGATCAGCACGCCGATGGACCAACCATCGGCAATGATGTGGTGCAGGTTCACCAGCAGCAGCGCTTCACCCGGCAGACGTGCCAGGTGCAGGCGCAGCAGCGGGCCTTCGGCGAGATCGAAGGAGCCCTGGGCGCACTCGTTGAGCCATTGCCGCGCCTCGGCTTCGCTACTGAAATCCTTCGCTTCCAGATGCGTCGGGCCCGGAGGCAGGATGCATTGCAGCACCTCGCCATCTGCGCTGCGGAATACGGTGCGCAGGCTTTCATGGCGCTCGATCAGCGAGGTAAAGGCACGCTCCAGCGCGCCCTCGTCCAGCGCGCCGCGCAAACGCACGGCAGCCGGGATGTTGTAGGCGGCGCTGTGCGGCTCCATCTGCCAGAGGAACCACAGGCGCGCCTGGGCCGCCGAGAGCGGCGCGTGCTCACGCCCCTCACGCAGGATCGGCAGGCGCGACAGGCTCACGCCTTTCTCGCGCAGCTGACGCAGGAAGACGATCTGCTTGTCCTCGGGCAACGCGCCAAGGCGCTCCGCGACCTGTTTCAGCTGGGCGTCCATCATTTGACTCATTACAGATTCTCCAGCTCGCCGAGCAGTTCATCCATCAGGTCCAGTTCCTCTTCCGCACTGGCGGCGCCTGCCCGCTGGGCTTCGATCCAGGCGGCCAGGGCCTCGATGTTGCTCAGCTCGAACAGACGGTGCAGCGGCAGTTCCAGGCCCAGGCGCTGACGCAGGGTCAGGCCGACCTGGGTGAGCAGCAGCGAATGGCCGCCCAGCTCGAAGAAGTCGTCGTGCAGGCCGACGCGCTCCACCTGCAGTACGTGCTGCCAGATCCCGGCCAGTTCGACTTCCAGGTCGCTGCGCGGCGCCACGTACTCGCGCAGGCTGTCGCCCAGCTGGGGATCCGGCAGGGCCTTGCGGTCCAGCTTGCCGTTCGGCGACAGCGGCATGGCCTCGAGGGCGATGATCCGCGACGGCACCATGTAGTCCGGCAACTCGCCTTGCAGCGCATGACGCAGGGCTTCGGGTTCGGCGCTGGCGACGACGTAGGCCAGCAGCACGCCGTCCCTGGCTACCACCACCGCTTCGCTCACCTGCGGGTGGGCTTGCAGGCGCGCTTCGATCTCGCCCAGCTCGATACGCAGGCCGCGAATCTTCACCTGGTGGTCGAGACGGCCGAGGTATTCGATGGCGCCGTCTTCGCGCTGGCGAGCCAGGTCGCCGGTTCGGTACAGGCGTTCACCGCTGCCGAAGGGATCGGCGACAAAGCGTTCAGCGGTCAGGCCGGGGCGCGCGTGGTAGCCGCGCGCCAGGCCGACGCCACCGATGTACAGCTCGCCGGCCACGCCTTGCGGTACCGGTTCCAGGCGCTTGTCCAGCAGCACCAGGCGCAGGTTGTCGATGGGCCGGCCGATGGGCACGACCTGCCGCGCGTTGTCCTCATCGCAGGCCCAGAAGCTGACGTCGATCGCCGCCTCGGTCGGGCCATAGAGGTTGTGCAGCTTCGCGCTGCTGCGCTGGCGGAACTGCTGCTGCAGCTCGTAGGGCAGCGCCTCGCCGGAACACATCACCTGGCGCAGTGACGGGCAGCGTTCCAGCTCGCCGGAGGCGACAAAGGCCTGCAGCATCGAGGGCACGAAGTGCAGCGTGGTGACCTGCCCCGCCTCGATCACCTGGTGCAGCGCCGCCG
>NZ_JBGLYK010000028.1:0-41722 GCF_047304025.1 Pseudomonas sp. Pseusp97
TGGTGGAGCTAGACGGGATCGAACCGTCGACCTCTTGCATGCCATGCAAGCGCTCTCCCAGCTGAGCTATAGCCCCAAAGTACCGCTGGATCTACCGTTCCGCTTCGTTCTGTCAGTTCAGTTCGTCGCTGGAACGGGGCGCATCTTAGGGGTGAGGCGAACCCCTGTCAACAACATTTTTTCAGATTTCTTATTTTTTTCTCCCATAGAACAATCACTTATGTGACCACCCCGGTTTCCGCCCGGCAAAATCCGGGGCTCGCCTGCCTTCCTCCGGCTCGCTCGCAACCGCCGGCGTCGGCATGAAAAAGGCCGGACGCTTCGCAGCGCCCGGCCTTTTTCTGTGTAGGAAAGAACTCAGGAGCCGATGGCGTCGCGAATCTTTTCCCACTCCTTGGCTTCTTTCTTCGACGCGCCACCCAGCAGTTCCAGGGCCTGGCGCAGGCGATAGCGCGACAGGTCGGCGCCGAGGATCTCCATGGCGTCGAGCACCGAGACCGAGCTGGCCTGGCCGGTGATGGCCGGGAACATCAGCGGCATCACGTCACGCAGCTTGAGGCCCAGGTGCTCGGCCACAGCCTGGATGGTCGCGGTGATGCGATCCTTTTCCCACTGGCGCAGCGCTTCAAGCTTCCACAGCACCAGTTGCAACACCTGGCGCACCTGGGTGGCGTCGAGCTTCTTGTGCTCGAACAGCTTGGCGTCCAGTTGCACGCCGCCGCTGAAGAAGAAGCCGGCCAGCGGAGCGATCTGGCTGAAGTTCTCCACGCGGCCTTGCACGTGCGGGGCGATCTTCATCAGGTACTCGGGGTTGAGCGCCCACTTCTGCACTTCCTTGGCGAAGTCTTCGACCGACAGCTCGCGAATCCACTGGCCGTTCAGCCAGGAGAGCTTCTCGATGTCGAAGATCGGGCCGCCCAGCGAAACGCGGGACAGGTCGAAGTGCTCGATCATCTCCGCCAGGCTGAACTTCTCGCGCTCGTCGGGCATGGACCAGCCCATGCGGCCGAGGTAGTTCAGCAGCGCCTGGGGCAGCAGGCCCATGCGCTCGTAGAAGGTGATGGACGTAGGGTTCTTGCGCTTGGACAGCTTGCTCTTGTCCGGGTTGCGCAGCAGCGGCATGTAGCAGAGCACCGGCTGCTCCCAGCCGAAGTACTCGTACAGCTTGATCAGCTTGGGCGCCGAAGGCAGCCACTCTTCGCCACGCAGGACGTGGGTGATGCCCATCAGGTGGTCGTCGACCACGTTGGCGAGGAAGTAGGTGGGCAGGCCGTCGGCCTTCATCAGCACCTGCATGTCCATGCGGTCCCACGGGATTTCCACGTCGCCACGGAGCATGTCCGGCACCACGCAGACGCCCTCGGTCGGCACCTTCATGCGCACCACGTGGGATTCGCCGGCGGCAATACGCTTGGCCGACTCCTCTTTCGGGATGTGCATGCAATGGCCGTCGTAGCGCGGGGTTTCCTTGCGCGCCTGTTGCTCGGCACGCAGCGCGTCGAGTCGCTCGGAAGAGCAGAAGCAGGGGAAGGCATGGCCTTTCTCGACCAGCTCGTCGCTGTACTGCTTATAGATGGCGCCGCGCTCGCTCTGCCGGTACGGGCCATGCGGGCCGCCGACGTCCGGGCCCTCGTCCCACTCGATACCCAGCCAGCGCAGCGCGTCGAAGATCTGCTGTTCCGATTCGCGGGTCGAGCGCACCTGGTCGGTGTCCTCGATGCGCAGAATGAACTGACCGCCGTGCTGGCGGGCGAAGCAGAGGTTGAACAGCGCGATATACGCGGTGCCGACGTGCGGGTCGCCGGTGGGAGACGGCGCGATACGGGTGCGGACTGTGGTCATGAAGGCTCTCGTGTGCAGCAATTCTTCGAGTGAAGCGGACAGCGCGCGACGGCGCGCGCGCTCATGGGTGCGATGGTATCAGGCGGGCCGCCTTCGGCTCCAGCCAGCGACCGGGATCGATGGGCAGGTTATGGATGAGGAAGTCGAGGAATGCCTTCACTTTCATCGCCTGAAAACGCCGCGACGGGTAGACGGCGTACAGCTCGCCGACCGGCAACTGGACCTGCGGCAGCACGCGTACCAGACGGCCGCTGGCCAATTGTTCGTCGACGATCAGTTCCGGCAGCGAGGCGATCCCCACGCCGGCCAGCACGGCTTCGCGGGCGAAGGTGATGTTGTTGCAGGACAGCACCCGATGGCACGGCACGGTTTCCCCGCGCAGCGGCCAGTAACGCTGGGAGTCGGCCTGCAGCAGCACGGCGCGGTGGCCGGCCAGTTCCTCGACGGTTTCCGGGCGGCCGTGCAGCGCCAGGTAATCCGGGCTGGCGCACAGGCAGCGGTTGGTGGTCAGCATGCGCCGGGCGATCAGGGTCGAATCCTCCGGCTGGCCGACCATGATGACGATGTCCACGCCCTCCTCCAGCGGATCGACGGTGCGCGAGGTCAGTTCGACCTCGGCGGTGATCTGGGGATAAAGGTTCATGAAGTCGCCCACCACCTTGGCCAGGTACATCTGGCCGAACTCGATGGGCGCGCTGATGCGCAACAATCCGGACGGCGCCTGCTGCAGTTGCATCACCGCCTGCTCGGCCTCGGCGAAGTCGTGCATGATCTGCCGGCAACGGTCGTAGTAGGCCTGGCCCACTTCGGTCAGGCGCAGCTTGCGCGTGGTGCGATTGATCAGGCGTACGCCCAGCCGCTCTTCCAGCAGCGCGATACGCCGGCTCACCGTGGATTTCTGCATCCCCAGGCTTTGCGCGGCCTGGGTGAAACTGTGCAGTTCCACCACGCGGGTGAAGATCAGCGCATCATCCAGCCCCATGATTGTTCCCTATAAGCAACAAAGTTTCCGAAGTGTAGCGGCTACGTGCCGCCACGGAACACTGTTACATTGGCAAACATTTTTTGGCCAACCAAACGCTCGTTTACCTATGCCCGCACAATTGAAACGCCGCCTGTCCGTGTTCTTCGTCATCCTCGCCGTGGTCGCCCTCGCCTTCCTGGCGCGCTGGTACTTCATCGGCCGCTTCGTCGAGAGCACCGACAACGCCTACGTGCAGGGTGAGATCACCCGCATCGCCAGCCAGCTCGGCGCCCGCGTCGACGAGGTGCTGGTGCAGGACAACCAGCACGTCGAGAAAGGCCAGTTGCTGGTGAAGCTCGAAGCCGCCGACTTCCAGCTCGCGCTGGACCGCGCCAAGGCCACCCTGGCCACCCGCGAGGCGGAACTGGAGCAGGCGCGCAGCAAGCTCAAGGGCCAGACCAGCATGATCGCCGCCAGCGCGGCCGACGTGAACGCCAGCCAGGCCACCCTCGGCCGCACCGAGGTCGACCTAGGCCGCGCCCAGGCGCTGCGCAAGCCCGGCTACGTATCGGAAGAGCGCGTGACCACCCTGGCCGCCGACTCCAATGTCGCCCGCTCGCAAGTGGCCAAGGCCCAGGCTGACCTGCAGGCCCAGCGCGTGCAGCGCGAGACCCTCGCCACGGATGTGCAGCGCCTGCAGGCGCAGATCGAAAGCGCCCGCGCCGACATCGCCCAGGCCGAGATCAACCTCGCCCGCACCGAAATCCACGCGCCAGTCAGCGGCCTGGTCGGCCAGCGCGGCGCCCGCGTCGGCCAGTACGTACAGGTCGGCAGCCAGTTGCTGTCGCTGGTGCCGGACGACGGCATCTGGGTCCAGGCCAACTTCAAGGAAACCCAGATCGGCAGGATGCGCCCCGGCCAGACCGCCAGACTGATGTTCGACTCCTTCCCCCACCAGCCCATCGAAGGCCAGGTGCAGAGCCTGTTCGCCGCTTCCGGTGCGCAGTTCAGCCTGCTGCCGCCGGACAACGCCACCGGCAATTTCACCAAGGTGGTGCAGCGCATTCCTGTCAAGATCACCTTCGCCGACGACAACCCGCTCAAGGGGCTGATCCGCCCGGGCATGTCCGTCGAGGCAGAGGTCGAGCTGAGTGGCCGGTGATCAACTGATCCGGCCGGTCGGCGAACCGACCCGCCGCGACTGGATCGCCGTGTTCAGCGCCATGCTCGGCGCGTTCATGGCGGTGCTCGACATTCAGATCACCAACTCTTCGCTCAAGGACATCCAGGGCGCGCTGGCCGCCACCCTGGAAGAAGGCTCGTGGATCTCCACCTCGTACCTGGTGGCCGAGATCATCATGATCCCGCTCACCGCCTGGCTGGTGCAGCTGCTCTCGGCGCGCCGGCTGGCCTGGATGATCTCGGTCGGCTTCCTGTTCTCGTCGCTGCTCTGCTCGTTCGCCTGGAACCTGGAGAGCATGATCGTGTTCCGCGCCATGCAGGGCTTCACCGGCGGCGCGCTGATTCCCCTGGCCTTCACCCTGGCGCTGATCAAGCTGCCGGAGCACCACCGCCCCAAGGGCATGGCGCTGTTCGCCATCACCGCCACCTTCGCGCCCTCCATCGGCCCGACCCTGGGCGGCTGGCTGACGGAGAACTTCGGCTGGGAATACATCTTCTACATCAACATCCCGCCGGGCCTGCTGATGATCGCCGGCCTGCTCTACGGCCTGGAAAAGAAGGAAGCGCACTGGGAACTGCTGAAGAGCACCGACTACGCCGGCATCGTCACCATGGCCATCGGCCTGGGCTGCCTGCAGGTGTTCCTCGAGGAAGGCCATCGCAAGGACTGGCTGGAATCGAACCTGATCGTCAGCCTGGGCAGCATCGCCCTGGTCAGCCTGATCCTCTTCGTGATCCTGCAGACCTCGCGGCCGAATCCGCTGATCAACCTGGGCATCCTGCGCAACCGCAACTTCGGGCTGTCGAGCATTTCCAGCATCGGCCTGGGGATGGGGCTGTACGGCTCGATCTACGTGCTGCCGCTGTATCTCGCGCAGATCCAGGGCTACAACGCCATGCAGATCGGCGAGGTGATCATGTGGATGGGCGTGCCGCAACTGTTCCTCATCCCGCTGATTCCCAAGCTGATGAAGATCATCGAGCCGCGCCTGCTCTGCGCCATGGGCTTTGGCCTGTTCGGCATGGCGAGCTTCTTCTCCGGCGTGCTCAACCCGGACTTCGCCGGCCCGCAGTTCAACCAGATCCAGCTGTTGCGCGCGCTCGGCCAGCCGATGGTGATGGTCACCATCTCGCTGATCGCCACCGTCTACCTGCAGCCGCAGGACGCGGGCTCGGCTTCCAGCCTGTTCAACATCCTGCGCAACCTGGGCGGCGCCATCGGCATCGCCCTGCTGGCGACCCTGCTGGATAGCCGCGCCAAGGTCTATTACGACTACCTGCGCGAAGCTGTGGTGCCGGTGAACGGCGCGGTGGACGAGCGCCTGGCACAACTGACCTCGCAGCTGGGAACGCAGCAGGCGGCGTTGGGCAAGATCAGCGAGATCGTCCACCAGCAGGCCGCGATCATGGCCTACAACGATGCTTTCCACGCCATCGGCATCGTGCTGGCGGTGAGCATGGTGGCGGTGCTGCTGACCCGTCCGCTACCGGAGGGCATGGGGGCTGGAGCGGGAGCCGGGGCGCACTGACCGCCCCGCGCTACGCGCGCCCTTGTAGGAGCGAGCTTGCTCGCGAATCCGCTTCACGCCGGAGCATGACGGTGCCATGTGGTTCGCGAGCAAGCTCGCTCCTACGAAAAGCCGTCCATGCTCCCGGCTACCCTCCCCGTTCACCCCATCGAAACCATCCGATCCCGCAGCTTGCCGATCTCGTCGCGCACACCCGCCGCGGCTTCGAACTCCAGGTCGCGGGCCAGTTGGTACATGCGCTCTTCCAGCTGCTTGATGCGTTTGCCGATCTCGTCCGGCGTGCGCAGCTCGTTCTCGTACTTGCCGCTCTCCTCCGCCACTTTCGCCAGGCTACGGCGCTTGCCCTTGGCGCCTGGCACCACGGCGCCCTCGAGGATGTCCTTGATGTCCTTCTTCACGCCCTTGGGCACGATGCCGTGCTTGGCGTTGAATTCCAGCTGCTTGGTGCGGCGGCGCTCGGTCTCGTTGATCGCCCGCTGCATCGATCCGGTCATGTTGTCGGCGTAGAGGATCGCCTTGCCGTGCAGGTTCCGCGCGGCGCGGCCGATGGTCTGGATCAGCGAGCGCTCGGAACGCAGGAAGCCTTCCTTGTCCGCATCGAGAATCGCCACCAGCGCCACCTCGGGCATGTCCAGGCCCTCGCGCAGCAGGTTGATGCCCACCAGCACGTCGAACTTGCCCAGGCGCAGGTCGCGGATGATTTCCACCCGCTCCACGGTGTCGATGTCCGAGTGCAGGTAGCGCACGCGCACGTCGTGGTCGCCGAGGTAGTCGGTGAGGTCTTCGGCCATGCGCTTGGTCAGGGTGGTGACCAGCACGCGCTGATCCAGCGCCACGCGCTTGCCGATTTCCGAGAGCAGGTCATCCACCTGGGTGGTCGCCGGGCGGATTTCCACTTCCGGGTCGACCAGCCCGGTGGGCCGCACCACCTGCTCGATCACCCGGCCAGCGTGCTGATCCTCATACGGGCCCGGCGTCGCCGAGACGAAGATGGTCTGCGGGCTGATCGCCTCCCACTCCTCGAAACGCAGCGGCCGGTTGTCCAGCGCCGAGGGCAGGCGGAAGCCGTACTCCACCAGGGTTTCCTTGCGCGAACGGTCGCCCTTGTACATGGCGCCGACCTGGGGAACGCTGACGTGGGATTCGTCGATCACCAGCAGCGCGTTGTCCGGCAGGTAATCATAGAGGGTCGGTGGCGGCTCGCCGGGACCGCGCCCGGAAAGGTAACGCGAGTAGTTCTCGATGCCGTTGCAGTAGCCCAGTTCGAGGATCATCTCCAGGTCGAAGCGGGTGCGCTGCTCCAGGCGCTGGGCTTCCACCAGCTTGTTGTTGGTGCGCAGGTAGTCCAGGCGCTGCTTGAGCTCGGCCTTGATCTGCTCCACCGCTTCGAGCAGCGTCTCCCGTGGGGTGACGTAGTGGCTCTTGGGGTAGAAGGTGAAGCGCGGCAGCTTGGTGAGCACTTCGCCGGTCAACGGGTCGAAGGCGGCGATGTTCTCCACTTCGTCGTCGAACAGCTCGACGCGGATGGCTTCCAGGTCCGATTCCGCCGGGAAGATATCGATCACGTCGCCGCGCACGCGGAAGGTCGCGCGGGCGAAGTCCATGTCGTTGCGGGTGTATTGCAGGCTGGTCAGGCGGCGCAGCAGTTCGCGCTGGTCCATCTTGTCGCCGCGGTCCAGGTGCAGGACCATCTTGAGGTAGGACGCCGGGTCGCCCAGGCCGTAGATCGACGACACGGTGCAGACGATGATGGCGTCCTTGCGCTCCAGCAGCGCCTTGGTCGCCGACAGCCGCATCTGCTCGATGTGGTCGTTGATCGAGGAATCCTTCTCGATGTAGGTGTCCGAGGACGGTACGTAGGCCTCGGGCTGGTAGTAGTCGTAGTAGGAGACGAAGTACTCCACGGCGTTGTTCGGGAAGAAGGTCTTGAACTCGCCATAGAGCTGCGCGGCCAGCGTCTTGTTCGGCGCCAGCACCATGGTCGGGCGCTGCACCTGGGAAATGACGTTGGCGATGCTGAAGGTCTTGCCGGAGCCGGTCACCCCCAACAGCGTCTGGTGCGACAGGCCCGCCTCCAGGCCTTCCACCATCTGTCGGATGGCCTCGGGCTGGTCGCCAGCAGGCTGGAATCGCGAATCCAGTTGAAAAATCGACATGGGAACCTCGCTTTGGCGTGTGACGCTTCGGTCGCCAAAGCGTCATACCAGTCGAAAAGCATGCGCGACAACTCGCCGCCTGCCGTAGAGGCCTATATAATACCGGCCCGTCGACGCAACCCCCAGCGCCGTGAGCGGGTGGGTTGCAATTGCACTTCACTCCCGCCTTAGAGCTGCTGCCAACATGAGTCTGTTCTCCGCTGTCGAAATGGCCCCCCGCGACCCGATCCTGGGCCTGAACGAAGCTTTCAACGCCGATACCCGCCCGGGCAAGATCAACCTGGGCGTGGGCGTGTACTACAACGAGGAAGGCCGTCTCCCGTTGCTGCGCGCCGTCCAGGCCGCGGAGAAGGCCCGCATCGAGGCCCACGCTCCGCGCGGCTACCTGCCGATCGAAGGCATCGCCGCCTACGACTCCGGCGTGCAGAAGCTGCTGTTCGGCGCTGATTCCGAGCTGCTGGCCGAAGGCCGTGTGGTCACCACCCAGGCCGTTGGCGGTACCGGCGCGCTGAAGACCGGCGCCGACTTCCTCAAGCGCCTGTTGCCCAACGCCACCGTCGCCATCAGCGACCCGAGCTGGGAAAACCACCGCGCGCTGTTCGAATCCGCCGGCTTCCCGGTGCAGAACTACCGTTACTACGACGCCGCCACCAATGGCGTGAACCGTGCCGGCCTGCTCGAAGACCTGAACGCCCTGCCTTCCCAATCGATCGTGGTTCTGCACGCTTGTTGCCACAACCCGACGGGCGTCGACCTGACCATGGACGACTGGAAGCAGGTGCTGGACGTGCTCAAGGCCAAGGGCCACGTGCCCTTCCTCGACATCGCCTACCAGGGCTTCGGTGACGGCATCGACGAAGACGCCGCCGCGGTGCGCCTGTTCGCCAAGTCGGGCCTGAACTTCTTCGTTTCCAGCTCGTTCTCCAAGTCGTTCTCGCTGTACGGCGAGCGCGTCGGCGCCCTGTCGGTGGTGACCGACAGCCGCGAGGAATCCGCCCGCGTCCTGTCCCAGGTCAAGCGCGTGATCCGCACCAACTATTCCAACCCGCCGACCCACGGCGCCAGCGTCGTCGCCGCCGTGCTGAACAGCCCGGAACTGCGTGCGGTCTGGGAAGACGAGCTGGGCGAAATGCGCACCCGCATCCGCGCCATGCGCATCGCCATGGTCGAGCAACTGGCCGCCCTCGGCGCCAAGCGTGACTTCGGCTTCGTTGCCCAGCAGCGCGGCATGTTCTCCTACTCCGGCCTGACCGCCGAGCAGGTCGAGCGCCTGAAGAATGAGTTCGGCATCTACGCCGTCGGCACCGGTCGCATCTGCGTCGCCGCGCTGAACAACGGCAACCTGGACACCGTCACCCGCGCCATCGTCCAGGTGCTGTAAAAAAGTCGGGGAAGTCGTCGGCTGAATATTGACTTCCCCTTCTTTATCAGTAAGATACGCACCGTTGTTCCGCGATAGCTCAGTCGGTAGAGCAAATGACTGTTAATCATTGGGTCCCTGGTTCGAGTCCAGGTCGCGGAGCCAAATTCAAAGCCCTCGGCACATGCCGGGGGCTTTTTTATTGGGCGCTGGACTCTCGCCAGGGACTGCGTCCCAGGTGATTCCCCCTTCGGGGCCGCGCTGAAGCGCGTTCGGCTGACGCCGTCGAGTCCAGGTCGCGGAGCCAAATTCAAAGCCCTCGGCACACGCCGGGGGCTTTTTTATTGGGTCAGAGAAAATGCGCTCCAAAGAAAAGCCGGTCATCGACCGGCTTTTCGTTGCATCAGGCAAAGTCTCAGAGGGAAATCCTGTCGCGGTTCTTGTCCAGCGTGCCCTTGCCGATGCCCTTTACTTCCAGAAGTTGATCAACCGTGGTGAACGGGCCGTTGCTCGTGCGGTATTCGACGATGGCCTGGGCCTTCACCTTGCCGATGCCCTTCAGGGACTTCTGCAGCTCTTCGGCAGACGCCGTGTTGATGTTCACCGCCTCTACCTGGGAGACAGGCGCCTTGGCGGCCGGTGCTGGCGCTTCGGCTGGCGGTTTGGCCGCCGGCTGCGCAGCGGTGGCTGCCTGGGCGAAACCGCCGAAAGTGAGGCTGGCAAACAGGATCAGACTGAAGACGGAAAGCAGGTTCTTCTTCATGGATCATTCCTTGGCGTAAGGGATTTCAAGGCAAGCGCAAACGCGCCGCCCAGTGAACATATCGCCAGGAATACGGTGGAAAACTTCGGTTTAGAGAGTCGGCGGCAATTTCCGGCGCCGCCGACAGATCGCCAGGAAAGAACTGACGATGTTCGCAGACGCGACGATCACCGCGTCTGCTAGGGGCCCGGGATCAGGGCTCCATCCGCCGCTGCTGGTGAATCAGGTCGACGATCTCGCCCTCGGGGCAATAGCCGCTGACGGTTTCCCGCAGCAGTTGCCGCACTCGCGCGTAATTACCCTGGTCCACCGCCTTCAGCAGGTCGGCCAGCACCAGCTTGAAGCCCTCCCAGGGCATCAGCTCCTCGTTGGCCTTCATGATCATCGGGTGCTCGGTGGCGCTGACGTTGTCACCGATCAGCAGCTCCTCATAGAGTTTCTCGCCGGGCCGCAGGCCGCTGAACTCGATGGAAATGTCGCCATGGGGCACGCGCTCCGAGCGCACGCTCAGGCCGGACAGGTGGATCATCCGCTCGGCCAGTTCGAGGATCTTCACCGGCTGCCCCATGTCCAGCACGAAGACGTCGCCGCCTCGGCCCATGGAGCCGGCCTGGATCACCAGCTGGGCGGCCTCGGGGATGGTCATGAAATAGCGGGTGATGCCCGGATGGGTGACGGTGACCGGCCCGCCTCGCTTGATCTGCTCACGGAACAGCGGGATGACCGAGCCGGAGGACCCCAGCACGTTGCCAAAGCGAACCATGGTGAACCGGGTCTTGTTGACCTGGTGCACACCGGACTTGTCGCCGAACAGCACCGGAGCCGACTCCTGGCTCAGCGCCTGCAGGATCATTTCCGCGAGGCGCTTGGTGCTGCCCATCACATTGGTCGGGCGCACTGCCTTGTCCGTGGAAATCAGCACGAAGTGCTCGACGCCGGCCTGCACCGCCACCTGCGCCGTATGCAGCGTGCCCATCACATTGTTCAGCACGCCTTCGGAGATGTTGTGCTCGACGATGGGCACGTGCTTGTAAGCGGCGGCGTGGTAGACGGTGGCGACCTTCCAGGTACGCATGACGTCCAGCAGGCGCTCGGCACTGCGCACGGAGCCCAGGATCGGCACCAGCTGCACCGCCAGGGACTCGCGCTTGACGCGATTTTCCAGCTCCTGGTGCACGCGGTAGAGGTTGTATTCGCTGTGTTCGAACAACACCAGCACGGTGGGGCCGGAGCCGAGTATCTGCCGACAGAGCTCGGAACCGATGGAGCCGCCGGCCCCGGTGACCATCACCACTTCGCCACGGATGCAGTGCTCGAACAGCTCCTTGCGCGGCTCGACCGGGTCACGCCCAAGCAGGTCGGCGATGTCGACCTCCTGAATGTCGTCCACCCGTACGCGGCCGTTGGCCAGGTCGATGAATCCCGGAACGCTGCGCACATGGACCGGATAGGGCTCGAGCAGGCCGAGGATTTCACGGCGACGAGCACGGGTCGCGGACGGGATGGCCAGCAGCACTTCCTGCACGCCGGTCTCGTCGATCATCTGCTGGATGTGCTTGGGCTTGTAGACGCGCAGGCCAGCGATGATGCGGTTGGCGATCTCGTCATCGTCATCGATGAAGGCTACCGGACGCATCGCACGCCCCAGGCGCAGCGCCGCCACCAGCTGGTTGCCGGCAGACCCGGCGCCATAGACGGCAACCTTGGGCAGCCCGTCCTGCTGCTTGAGGAAGGGCACCGCCTGGACCGTGCTGTACCAATCGCCCATGAAATACTGACGCATGGCCAGGCGCAGGCCGCCGATCATCAGCAGGCTGAGCCACCAGTAGTTCAGCACGAGCGACCGGGGAACCGCCTCGGTCACCGAGCGATTCCAGTAGACCACCAGCGAGAGCAGCAACGCCGAGATGGTCACTGCCTTCCAGATCGCGATCAAAGCGTCATTGCCCAGATAACGCATCACCGCCCGGTACATGCCGAAGCGAATGAACAGCGGAATCGCTACCGCAGGCGCCGCCACGAACAGCCAGCCATGGACGCGGAACGGGTACTCCAGATCGTCGGCTCCCAGCCGCACGATGAATGCGAGCCACAGCGCGAACCACACCAGACAGATGTCGGTGAGGACCTGCAGCAAACGTTTGTTTCGTCTCGGAAGCCTCAGCAGGCGTTCTCGAAGCATCAGCGCTTGTCCTTAATCCCGAGCGGAGGAATGTCCACCCGCTATTGACCGCCAGATCCGGCGGAGTTCAGCTCACTTCCTGTTCATCCGGACGACCTGCGCCCAGATGAGCTACGACAAGCACCAGAGGAGCATAGGCCACAATCAGCGCCAGCAATCCTGAAACATGCCCCAGTGCTACCAGCAATGCCAGGGGCGTGAGCCACAGCAGGTTGATGGCAGTGACCGCCAGCGAGACGCGCAGGTGACTGCCATAGCGCCGCGAAGCGCGCTGGTAGGCGTGACTGCGATGCGCCTCGTAGACGCGTTCGCCGCGCATCAGGCGATGAATCAGGGTGAAGGTGGCATCCACCACGAACACGCCGAGCAGGACCAGCCAGCTCCAGACGAGCGGCGGCACGAGCGAGCCCGCCTGTAACGCCAGTCCACCGAGGATCAGCCCGAGGAAACCGCTGCCCGCATCCCCCATGAAGATCCGCGCCGGCGGGAAGTTCCAGACCAGGAAGCCCGCCGCGGCCATTCCCAGGATCAAGGGCAGCCATGCCAGCTGCGAACCGCCAGCGAGCCAGCCGCAGAGCGCACCGCCCAGGCAAACACTGATGGCCTCCAGGCCGGCGATCCCGTCGATGCCATCCATGAAGTTGTACAGGTTGAGCAGCCAGACCAGGAACACCAGCCCGAGGATATCGCCGACCAACCCCAGATCCAGAACACCCCATGGCATCGGCAATGGGGGTACCCCGCCCAGCCAGCCAAGCAGCCAGAGCGCGGCGACGAAATGCCCCAGCAGACGCCAGCGCGCCGGAATATGGCGGTGATCGTCAAGGAAACCTATGGCCGCGACCAGCGCACCAGCCGGCAACAGGGCCAACAGGCTGTTCCCGTCCACTGCGCCGAACGCAGCAGCCAGCGGCAGGCAGCCCAGGAAGCCCAGCACAATGGCCACACCGCCGCCGCGCGGCGTCGGAATCCGGTGGGAGCTGCGGGCATTGGGAATATCCATGATGCTGCGCGCCAACGCGTAGCGACGCACGCCAGCAGTCATCGCGCAGGACGCGACGAACACGCCCGCCAGCAGAATGGCCATGTTCATCGCCCCTGCTCCCGCCCGAAATCCTTCGCCGCTTCGCGCAGTCCCTGCTCGACGCTGACAGGGGGAGTCCAGCCCAATCGGCTGCGTGTAGCAGTGATATCCACCTGCAGAGATCCCAGCAGACGCTGGACCTGCTGGCGCCGCCCGCTCAGCACCCCCAGCAGGCGCAGCAGCGCAGCCGGAACAGGCAGCAGACGCGGGCGGACGCCCAGGGCCCGGCTCAGGCCACGGCACAGCTGTGCCGTCGACAAATCCTCACCATCGCTCACCAGGAACACCTGGCCGGCCGCCGCGGGATGGCGGGAGCAAAGCAGCAGCAGGTCGACCAGGTTGTCCCGCGCGACCAGGCTGCGGCGATTGTCGATGGAGCCGAACGGCAATGGCAGGCGACGCTGCAGGGCGCGCATCAGGCTGGCGAAATTGGCCTTCACCCCCGGCCCGTAGACCAGCGGCGGACGCACCACGACGATTTCCAGCCCGGTCTGCCGGGCAATCTCGAACAAAGCCTGTTCGGCTTCGAGCTTGGACTGCCCGTAGGGGTCCTGCGGTTGCGGCTCGGCGTCGGCGGTAAAAGGCCGCCCCGGCACGGTTTCCTCGCCATTGACCTTGATCGAGCTGACGAAAACGAAGCGCCGCACTCCGGCCGCCGCAGCCTGTCGCGCCAGATGCCGGGTCGCCTCGACGTTCACCGCGCGAAACTCCGCGAGCGGGTCGCACGCCTGCTCGTCCATGACGTGAACGCGCGCAGCGCAATGAATTACTACATCGATCCCTTGCAGCGCCTGCGTCCAGGATTGAGCCACGCTCAACCCATCGATGAGCGCAACGTCGACGCCTGTGGGGTATTGAGCCAGAGCGCCGCGCTGGGCGACGCGAACCTGCACGTCATCTTCCTGGCACAAGCGCGCCAGCACGCCTCGGCCGACAAAACCGCTTGCGCCCGTGAGTAGAACCTTCAATCCAGCACCTGCAGAACCTGACGCCCATGGCGTCTTCCATGTTTCGAGCGGACACTTCAAAGCGGCGAGATGATCGGCCGCAGAGCATTCCAAGCGTGGCAGCTGGGGCATTGCCAGTGCAGTTCGCGACCGGCGAAGCCGCACTTGCCGCAGCGATAGCGCGGCATTGTCTTATACAACCCGGTGATTATTGGAGCGATTTTTCCCGTCGCCGAATCTTTTTCAGCTTCGCTTCCCACCACTTCCAGGTATTCGCCCACCCCTTGCCAGGAAGGATGGCGCTCCACCCGCTCCAGCAGGCTTGTCCGCCAGGTGAGGGAATTCTCCGGCGGCTCGCTTTCGGCAAGCAACGCGAGGATCGCCGGCGGGACCTCCTCGCCCGCTGCTAGCTCTCGCAGGCAGGCCAATAACTCAGGCCGCGCGAGACCATCATGGCGCCGCAGCAGCGCCACGATCTCGCCCAGGAAAGGCCTGGCGTCGCGCGCCAGTTCGCTGATCGTGGCGATGGCCGCCGTCGAGTCCTGGCGCCACAGTTCGCAGTCCAGGCGCATCAGCAGAGCACGCACGCAGCCCTTGTCGACGCGCCGCGCTTCGCGCAGCAGCTCCTGCATGGCGCTGCGATCGCCGCTCCTGCCTTTTTCCTGGGCCAGCTCGCAGTAATAGTTGGCCAGCGCAGCGCTCAGTTCCGGCCGGCTCGGCACCAGCCGGGCGGCCAGCTCGATGGCTCGCGACCAGTTCTTCTCTCGCTCGCAGATCAGCCGCTGCTCATCCAGCGCCTCGAGGGAAATGGGCTCGTCGCGCTGCTGCGTCAGCTCGTCCAGCAACTCCTCGGCGCTGCCCAGCAGGCCGCCGGCGATATAGTCGCGCGCCAGCTCCAGACGTACCTGGGCGACCAGCGCGCCATCTTCGCCGGCACGGCTGAGCAGATCCCGATGGATGTGGATGGCTTTCTCGATATCGCCACGGCGGCGGAACAGGTTGCCGACATGCAGGTGGCTTTCGAGCGTTTCGGGGCTGACGACCAGGCCCTGGGAAAGGCTCTCCAGCGCATCGTCGGAGTGCCGTTCCAGCAAGTTGTGCATGCTGTGGACGCGGGCTCGAAGATCGTCTCGTGCCGGTACAGCCTGACCGGAAAGCGAGCGACGCCCCATCCACCAGCCGATGGCCAGGGCGCAGAAGAAGAACAGCGTGGCGATGACGCTAGGCATGGTCCGTCAGCGACTTCTCACGCAACACGTCATTCTCCTTGCGGAAACGGGTGACTTCGGAGCGCAGGCCGCTCATGCGGGCGTGCGCCCTGGCACGGAAGGGAAGGCTCAGCAGCAGGCCGATCAGACCGCCAACGATGAAAGCCAGGGAGATGAAGACCACCAGCGGCCACTGCGGCGACTGCCAGCCAAGGAAGGTCAGCTGAGTGGACTGCAGGTTTTCCAGGACGAAAACCACGACGGCGACGGCCAGGATGACCAGCGCGAGAATCAGCAGGAAACGTTTTGCCCGAAGCATGGACACTCCTTCTTGAAGACGGATATCCCGGGGTCACTCGGGTTCGTTGACGCGGTCGCGCAACTCCTTGCCGGGCTTGAAGTGCGGGACGAACTTGCCGTCCAGGCGCACGGACTCGCCGGTTTTCGGGTTGCGGCCGGTGCGCGGTGCACGGTAATGCAGCGAGAAGCTGCCGAACCCCCGGATTTCGATGCGATCCCCAGTGGCCAGGGCCTGGGACATTTGCTCAAGCATGGTCTTGATCGCCAGCTCCACATCCTTTGCGGAAAGCTGCCCCTGATGGGTGACGATTCTCTCGATCAACTCCGACTTGGTCATGGTTTTCCCTTCTTTTTCAAGCGGCTAGATCAGCTCAAGGTTCTTTTAGCATGCTGATCATGCTTTGAACAGCCCGAACGGAAAGGATGTGTTTTCACCCGGTCAAGTCTTTGGCAGATAAAAAATGGCCGACCCCCGGGGAAAGGGATCGGCCACGGTCGCGCCCAGGAGCGGAAGGACGCGCAAGGGAAAACGGATCAGGCGATGGCGGCGAGCTGTGCCTTGGCCTTGGCCAGGCCTTTCTCGGCGAATTCACCGCCCATGTTCAGGCCTTCGGCGTGGATGAAGGTCACGTCGTGGATGCCGACGAAACCCAGCGCCTGGCGCAGGTAGGGTTCCTGGTGATCCAGCGCACCGCCGGCATAGACGCCGCCACGGCTGGTCAGCACGAAGGCGCGCTTGCCGGTGAGCAGGCCCTGCGGGCCGGTCTCGGTGTACTTGAAGGTGACTCCGGCGCGCAGCACGTGGTCCAGCCACGACTTCAGCGTGCTGGGGATGGCGAAGTTGTACATGGGCGCGGCCAGCACCAGCACATCGGCGGCCTGCAGTTCGGCGGTCAGCAGGTTGGAGCGTTCCAGCGCAGCGCGTTCGATCTCGCTGTGCTCCTGGGCCGGCTTCATCCAGCCGCCGAGCAGGTTGGCATCCAGGTGCGGCACCTGTTCCACGGCCAGGTCGCGGACCGTGACTTCGTCGGCCGGATGGGCGGCCTGCCACTGGGCGATGAAATCGCGGGTCAGTTGGCGGGAAACGGAACCTTCCTGACGGGCACTGCTTTCGATTACCAGAACGCGGGACATGGACTGGACCTCCATCGGTCATTGAATGTGTCGATGGAGATCATGCTAGAGATGAACAAATCGATAAAAAAGCGCAAATATTCGCTTCCAATTATCGATTAAGTTGATTTATCCCCGAAGTGCCCCTAGTCTTGCAAGGGCTCAGGAAGGGTTGCAGGTCAGCTTGATGCGCAACTTGATCACCGCGCGACTGAAGCTGGAAGTCAGGTTGGCCTCCTTGCCCGGGGCGAGGGTGGCCTTGCGTACGTGCGGAGTCTCGGGCCCGTTGACGAAGACCGCGGTGCAGGTCACCGGCTGCTGGCCGCCGTTGCGCAGGATGATCGCGCCCATCTGGTCGCCGATGTCCTGGGTCTCGATATCCACCTCGGCGCCATTGAGGCTCTTCTGTACCTCAATGGGGTAGGCCAGGGCGGTCAGCGGCAGCAGTGCCAGAACGGCACAACAGATTTTTTTCATGGCGGTCTCTTGTTGGTCTTCTGCGGACCGCCAGATTAGACAAGAGGAAGCGAGGATGAAAGCGCCCCGCGTTACCCTGGATCAGTGGAGAACCCTGCAGGCCGTGGTCGACCACGGAGGCTTCGCCCAGGCGGCGGAAGCCCTGCACCGTTCGCAGTCGTCGATCAGCTACACCGTGGCGCGCATGCAGGAGCAGCTCGGCGTGCCGCTGCTGCGTATCGACGGGCGCAAGGCCGTGCTCACCGAGGCCGGCGAGGTGCTGCTGCGCCGCTCCCGGCAACTGGTGAAGTCCGCAGGACAGCTGGAAGAGCTGGCGCATCACATGGAACAGGGCTGGGAGCCGGAAGTGCGCCTGGTCGTCGACGCCGCCTACCCCACCGTGCGCCTGGTGCGCTCGCTGTCGGCCTTCATGCCGCAGAGCCGCGGGTGTCGCGTCCTGCTGCGCGAAGAAGTGCTGTCGGGCGTCGAGGAAGCACTGGTGCAGGGCCATGCGGACCTCGCCATCAGCGGCCTGAACATTCCCGGCCATCTGGGCGCGGACCTGTCCATCGTCGACTTCGTCGCCGTCGCCCATCCGGATCATCCGCTGCATCGCCTGCAGCGCGAGGTCACCCACCAGGACCTGGAAACCCAGATGCAGGTGGTGATCCGCGACTCGGGCCGCCTGCAGCCGCGCGACGTCGGCTGGCTCGGCGCCGAACAGCGCTGGACGGTCGGCAGCCTCGCCACCGCCGCCACCTTCGTCAGCAACGGTCTGGGCTTCGCCTGGCTGCCACGCCACATGATCGAGCGCGAACTGCGCGACGGCCAGCTCAAACCGCTGCCGATGAAACAGGGCGGCGTGCGCGAAAGCCGCTTCTATCTTTACCCGAACAAGGAAAAGCCCCTGGGCCCGGCCACGCAGATTCTCGTCGAACTGCTGACCGCCTACGCCAACGTGCCGCTGGATGCCCACTTCGCTGCACCCGAGAGCCCGGTCTGATCAGACAGGGCGCACGCCAAAGGAGCCCGTCATGCCGTTCTTCGACCACGCCGGACACCGCCTGCACTATGAGGAAAGCGGATTCGGCACGCCGGTGCTGCTGGTACACGGGCTCGGCTCCAGCACCCGCGACTGGGAGTTCCAGATACCGGAGCTGGAAAAACGCCACCGGGTGATCGCCCTCGACGTACGCGGCCACGGCCAGTCGGACAAACCGCGCCAGCGCTACAGCATCGCCGCCTTTGCCGAGGACGTGACCGCCCTGCTCGACCATCTCGGCCTGGACCGGGTGCACCTGGTGGGCATCAGCATGGGCGGCATGATCGGCTTCGAACTGGCTACTCGCTGGCCGGAGCGGCTGAACAGCCTGACCATCGTCAACAGTGCCCCGGAAGTGAAGCCACGCACACCGCGCGAGTACCTGGAGGTCGCACGCCGGCTGTTCCTGGCCCACGTGCTGGGCCTGGATACGGTGGGCAGGGCGCTGGGCAAGCTGCTGTTTCCCAAGCCCGAGCAGAGCGACCTGCGCCGCAAGATCCAGCAGCGCTGGCCGCAGAACGACAAGCGTGCCTACCTCTCCAGCCTGCACGCCATCATCGGCTGGGGTGTGCAGGAACGCCTCGCGCGCATAACCTGTCCAACCCTGGTGATCAGCGCCGACCGAGATTACACCCCCGTCTCGCTCAAGCAGGCCTATGTCGGGCGCATGCCCAACGCACGCCTGGTGGTGATCGAGGATTCGCGCCATGCGACGCCGCTGGACCAGCCGGAAAGATTCAATACCACCCTGCTCGACTTCCTCGAGCAGGTCGACCATCCCTAGAACCTCAGGAAACATCCGCCAAATGACCCTGTTCAAACGCTTCCTGCTCGCTGCCTGCTCCCTGGTCCTGGCCGGCTCGGCATTCGCCGCCGACGCCAACAAGCCGCACGTGCTGCTGTCCACCACCTCCGGTGAAATCGAAATCGAGCTGTACGCCGACAAGGCGCCGATTTCCGTGAAGAACTACCTGTCCTACGTCGACAGCGGCTTCTACAACGGAACCATCTTCCACCGCGTGATTCCCAACTTCATGATCCAGGGCGGCGGTTTCACCGAAGCCATGAAGGAAAAGGACACCCAGGCGCCGATCAAGAACGAGGCCGACAATGGCCTGCTCAACGAACGCGGCACCCTGGCCATGGCACGCACCAGCGACGTGAACTCCGCCACCAGCCAGTTCTTCATCAACCTGACCGGCAACGACTTCCTCAACCACGGCGCCCGCGATTTCGGCTACGCCGTATTCGGCAAGGTCGTGCGCGGCATGGGCGTAGTCGACCAGATTGCCGGCGTGAAGACCGGCAACCGTGGCATGTTCCAGGACGTACCGCAGACTCCGGTCGTCATCCTCTCCGCCAAGCGTCTGTAAGCTTCACGAGGACGGCTGACGGAGGCCATTCGAGGCGAGCCCAGGACGGGCTCGCCGACACAACCCGAGAGGCATCATGCTTTACCGTCGTTTCGAACGCCTGATCGATCCCTTCCGCGACGTCCCCGAGCGCATGCCGCCCACCGACGTCATCCGCTTCTACGTCTACTACCTGCGCCAGGTCTGGCCGGTGTTCCTCGCCCTGCTCCTCGTCGGCCTGGTCGCCGCGCTGATCGAAGTGGCACTGTTCAGCTACCTCGGGCGTATCGTCGACCTCGCGCAAGGCACCGCCCCTGCCGACTTCTTTACCCAGCACGGCCGCGAATTGATCTGGATGGCCGTGGTGGCGCTGATCCTGCGCCCGGTGTTCTTCGGCCTGCACGACATGCTGGTGCACCAGAGCATCAACCCCAGCATGACCAACCTGATCCGCTGGCAGAACCACCGTTACGTGCTCAAGCAGAGCCTGGGCTTCTTCCAGAACGACTTCGCCGGCCGCATCGCCCAGCGCATCATGCAGACCGGCAACTCCCTGCGCGACTCGGCCGTGCAAGCGGTCGACGCCATCTGGCACGTACTCATCTACATCGTCAGTTCCCTGGTGCTGTTCGCCGAGGCCGACTGGCGACTGATGATCCCCCTGCTGCTGTGGATGATCGGCTACGTCGGCGCGCTGGGCTACTTCATTCCGCAGGTGAAGCACCGCTCGGTGGTCGCTTCGGATTCGCGCTCGAAACTCATGGGCCGGATCGTCGACGGCTACACCAACATCACCACCCTCAAGCTGTTCGCCCATACGCGCCAGGAAGAGGACTACGCCCGCGACGCCATCGACGACCAGACGCGCAAGGCCCAGCGCGCCGGGCGCGTGGTCACCTCGATGGACGTTACCATCACCGTGTTCAACGGCCTGCTGATCGCCGGTACCACCGGGCTGGCCCTGTGGCTGTGGACCCAGTCGCTGATCTCGGTGGGCGCCATCGCCCTGGCCACCGGCCTGGTCATCCGCATCGTCAACATGTCCGGCTGGATCATGTGGGTGGTCGGCGGCATCTTCGAGAACGTCGGCCAGGTGCAGGACGGCATGCAGACCATCGCCCTGCCCCGCCAGGTGATCGACGCGCCCGACGCCAAGCCGCTGGTGGTGACACGCGGCGAAGTACGTTTCGACCAGGTGAACTTCAGTTATGGCAAGGGCGGCGGCCTGATCAGCGGCCTCGACCTGACCGTGCGCCCCGGCGAGAAGATCGGCCTGGTCGGCCCGTCCGGCGCCGGCAAGTCGACCCTGGTGAACCTGCTGCTACGCCTGTACGACCTGGAGGGCGGACGCATCCTGATCGACGGCCAGGACATCGCCCACGTCACCCAGGAAAGCCTGCGCGCGCAGATCGGCATGGTCACCCAGGACACCTCGCTGCTGCACCGATCGATCCGCTCCAACCTGCTCTACGGCCGCCCGGACGCCGGCGAGGCCGAGCTGCAGGACGCGATCCAGAAGGCCCGTGCCTCGGAGTTCATCCCGCAGTTGAGCGACGCCGAAGGCCGCTTCGGCCTCGACGCCCATGTCGGCGAACGCGGCGTGAAACTCTCCGGCGGCCAGCGCCAGCGCATCGCAATCACCCGCGTGCTGCTCAAGGACGCGCCGATCCTGATCCTCGACGAAGCGACTTCCGCCCTGGATTCGGAAGTGGAAGCGGCGATCCAGGAGAGCCTGGAGACCCTGATGCAGGGCAAGACGGTGATCGCAATCGCCCACCGCCTGTCCACCATCGCGCGCATGGATCGCCTGGTGGTGCTGGAGCACGGCCGCGTGGTCGAGAGCGGCAGCCATGCCGAGCTGCTCGCCCATGGCGGGCTGTATGCGCGGCTGTGGCGTCACCAGACCGGCGGGTTCGTCGGGGTGGATTGATCCCCGCGGCGCTCGCATTACCTGTAGGAGCGAGCTTGCTCGCGAACGGATTTCCCGGCAGCTCAGAGGCCGGGGCTGTTCGCGAGCAAGCTCGCTCCTACGAAGAGCACCTCACGCGCGCATAAAAAAGCCCGGCACAAGGCCGGGCATGTCCAGATCAGGACAGCTCAGTGTGTGTCCAACAGCGCCAGCGCCTCGCGGCTCAGGCGTTCGATCGTGGCCCAGTCGCCGCTGTCGATGGCGGCCTTGGGCAGCATCCAGCTGCCGCCCACGCACATCACGTTGGCCAGCCGGTAATAGTCGCTGAGATTGTCCGGGCCGACGCCGCCGGTGGGACAGAAACGCACCTCCGGGAAGGGTCCGCCGAAGGCCTTCAGCGCTTCCACGCCACCAGCGACCTTGGCCGGGAACAGCTTGAAGCGGCGCAGGCCATGGCGGTACGCCGCCATGATTTCCGATGCGGTCGCGACGCCCGGCAACAGCGGCACCGGGCGGGTCACGGCGTACTCCAGCAGCTCATCGGTGCAACCCGGTGTGACGATGAACTGCGCCCCCGCCTCTTCCGCCTGACTGAAGGTCTGCGGATCGAGCACGGTGCCGGCACCGATGACCAGCTCAGGGAGCTGCTCGCTCAACTGGCGGATCGCAGTGAGGCCCAGCGAAGTCCGCAAGGTCACTTCCAGAACGGTGATGCCGCCGGCTGCCAGAGCATCCGCCATGGGCAGGATGTCCGCCTCGCGGTCGATGGTGATCACCGGCAGGATGCGGGCACGCTGTGCGAGGGCATCGATCTGCTGGATGTGTTGTTCAGACATTGCGGTAACTCCGGGCCTCAGGGGCACCAGTGGATCGAAAGAGGTGAACGCAGGAACGCATTGACCGGCATGCGCTGGTCGTCGTTGTCGCTGAGCGCCTGGCTCAGGGTGGCCAGCTTGGACTCGCCCTGGATGGCCAGTATCTGCACCCGCGCGCCCTGCAGCACGGCGCGGGTCAGGGTCAGGCGCTGATGCGGCACGGTAGGCGCCCACATCGGCAGGCAACGGCGCGTGCCGGCCGGATCGAGCGCCTCCACCAGGTTGGCGCTGCCGGGGAACAGCGAGGCCGTGTGGCCATCGTCGCCCATGCCCAGCACCAGTACGTCGATGGGCAGCATCAGCTCGTGGAGGTAGCGATCGGCCTTGGCCGCCGCTTCTTCCAGGCTCGCCGCCGGCTGGTAGAGGCCGATGAAGTGGGCCTTGGCCGCCGCGCCCTTGAACAGATGACGGCGCAGCAGACCGGCGTTGCTGTCCGGGTGCGACTCGGGCACCCAGCGCTCATCCGCGAGGCTGACAGCCACCTTCGACCAGTCCAGCACCGCCCCGCTCAAGGATTCGAGGAAAGCCACCGGGCTGCGCCCACCGGAGACCACCAGCAGCGCGCGGCCGCGTTCGATCAGCGCCTCGCGCAGCGCATCGGCTACCGCTTCGGCCAGGCCGCGAGCCTGCTCGGCGGCACTGTTCCAGGTCTTCCAGGCCATACCCTCAGCCAGTTTCGGTTCAGAGATCGCCATACCAGTCCCTCCCGTCGCGTGCGATCAGCGCAACCGATGCCTGCGGTCCCCAGCTTCCGGCCGGATAGGGCTTGGGCTCCTCGCCCAGGCGCCCCCAGCCGTCGATCAGGCCGTCGCACCATGTCCAGGCGGCCTCGATCTCATCCTTGCGGACGAACAGGTTCTGGTTGCCTTGCGTGACTTCCAGCAAAAGCCGCTCGTAGGCGTCCGGCGTCCGGGCGGTCTGGAAGGTTTCGGAGAAATTCAGTTGCAGCGGGCCGGTGCGCAGCTGCATGCCCTTGCCCAGGCCCTGGTCCTTGGTCATCACCTGCAGGGAAATGCCCTCGTCCGGCTGCAGGCGGATGATCAGCCGGTTGCTGATCAGCGATCGCTGCTCCGGGGCGAAGATGTAGTGCGGCGGTTCCTTGAAGTGGATGACGATCTGCGAATGCTTCTGCGGCATGCGCTTGCCGGTGCGCAGGTAGAACGGCACGCCGGACCAGCGCCAGTTGCGGATATCCACACGCAGCGCGACGAAGGTCTCGGCATCGCTGTTGGGGTTGGCGTTTTCCTCGGCGAGGTAACCGGGCACCGGCTTGCCGTCGATGTAACCGGCGGTGTATTGGCCGCGCACCACACGGGTCGCCAACTGCTCCGGCGCGATGGGTTCCAGCGCGCGCAGCACCTTGACCTTCTCGTCGCGGATGCTGTCGGCGGTAAGGTTCGCCGGCGGGTCCATGGCGATCAGGCAGAGCAGCTGCAGCAGGTGGTTCTGCACCATGTCGCGCAACTGGCCGGCCTTGTCGAAGTAGCCCCAGCGGCCTTCGATACCGACCTTCTCCGCGACGGTGATCTCCACGTGGGAGATATGGTTCTGGTTCCACTGGGTCTCGAACAGGCTGTTGGCAAAGCGCAGCGCAATGAGGTTCTGCACCGTTTCCTTGCCCAGATAGTGGTCGATCCGGTAGATGCGGTTTTCCGGGAAGAAGCGCGCCACGGCATCATTCACCGCGCGGGACGATTCCAGGTCATGGCCGATGGGTTTTTCCAGCACCACACGGGTGCGCTCGGCAAGGCCGACCGCCGCCAGGTTCTCGCAGATGCCACCGAACACCGAGGCGGCGGTGGCGAAGTAGGCCACCAGGGTCTGCTCGTCCCCCACCAGCTCGGCCAAAGCCTGGTAGGAACCGGCATCGAGGAAATCCATGCTCAGGTGATGCAGGCGGGCCTGGAAGCGCGCCCAGACGCTTTCGTCCCACTCCTTCGCCGGCACGGCCTGGCGCAGACGGCGCTCGATGGTGCTCAGCGGGTCTTCGCTGGCGCCGTCGTCGCGGGCCAGGGCAAGAATGCGGGTGTCGCGGTGCAGCAGGTCTTCGCGGTCGAGCTGGTAGAGCGCCGGCAGCAGTTTGCGCAAGGCGAGATCGCCCAGGGCGCCAAACAGCGCGAGGGTACACGGAAGAACGCGGACTTCAGGCATTTGTTGTTACCAACCAAATTTTGAACGATAGTTAGCCTTCCACGCCGGCATTAAGACAAATATGTAGTAATTAAACAACATATTTTTGCCGCTGCGCGCCGTTGTTGGTCGCCGCCGGCCTGAAAGTTAGGATAGCGCCGCTGACCGGCTCTACCCGGTCAACCGTCGATTACCCAAGGAGCACGGATGAAAAACCTGCTGGAGCAGATCCAGAGCCGTCTGGAAGAGCTGAACAAGGCCGAGCGCAAGGTCGCCGAGATCATCCTGCGCGACCCGCAGCAGGCCACGCGCTTCAGCATTGCCGCGCTGGCGCAGGCGTCCAGCGTCAGCGAGCCGACGGTGAACCGCTTCTGCCGCTCCTTCGGCATGAGCGGCTATCCGGAGCTGAAGATCCAGTTGGCCCAGAGCCTGGCCAGCGGCGCGGCCTTCGTGACCCAGGCGGTGGCTGCCGACGACGGCCCCGAGGCCTACACCCGCAAGATATTCAGCAGCACCATCGCCTCGCTGGACAGCGCCCACAAGCTGCTCGACCCGAAACTGATCGACCGCGCCGTGGACCTGCTGATCCAGGCCCGGCAGATCCACTTCTTCGGCCTCGGCGCCTCCAGCTCCGTGGCGCTCGATGCGCAGCACAAGTTCTTCCGCTTCAACCTGGCGGTGTCGGCCCACAGTGATGTACTGATGCAGCGAATGATCGCCTCGGTGGCGCATACCGGTGACCTGTTCGTGGTGATTTCCTACACCGGGCGTACTCGCGAGCTGGTGGACGTGGCGCACCTGGCGCGACAGAACGGCGCCTCGGTGCTGGGCCTGACCGCCGCCGACTCTCCGCTGGCCCGCGCCAGCACGCTGAGCCTGGACATCCCGCTGCCCGAGGACACCGACATCTATATGCCGATGACCTCGCGCATCATCCAGCTGACCGTACTCGACGTACTCGCCACCGGCGTGACCCTGCGCCGCGGCGTGGACTTCCAGCCGCACCTGCGCAAGATCAAGGAAAGCCTGGTGCCGACGCGCTACCAGCTCGACGAGGAAGATTGAGGGAAGTGCGGCTTTCGTAGGAGCGGAGCTTCTCCGCGATGCCTTCGTGCAGGGCTGAAGCTTCGCGGACAGGGTCCGCTCCTAGAGGTTCAGCGCGTAGGGCGCATAACCCGGAACGGGTTATCCGCCGTTTGCGCCGCGGCGGATAACGCTGGCGCGTTATGCGACCTGAGCTACCAGCTCGACGAGGAAGGCTGAGGGGAAGTGCAGCTTTCGTAGGAGCGGAGCTTCTCCGCGATGCCATTGCGCACGGCTGAGACTTCGCGGACAAGGTCCGCTCCTACAGGTTCAGCCCACAGTGCCGGCTGGCGCAGGACGTAGGGCGGATAACCCGGAACGGGTTATCCGCCGTTTGCCTTGAGGTCAGTCGTCCGCCTGGGGATCGAGGCCTGGAAAAAGCACCTCGGTAAAACCGAACTTGCTGAAATCGGTGATGCGCGACGGGTACAGCCGGCCGATCAGGTGGTCGCACTCGTGCTGCACCACACGGGCATGGAAGCCGTCTACGGTGCGATCGATGGGCTGGCCCTGCGGGTCGATGCCCTGGTAACGGATGCGCTGGTAGCGATTCACCGCACCGCGCAGGCCCGGCACCGACAGGCAGCCTTCCCAGCCCTCCTCCAGCTCATCGCCGATGGGCGTGATCAGCGGGTTGAGCAGGATGGTCGGCGGTACCGCCGGCGCGTCCGGATAGCGCTCGCTACGCTCGAAGCCGAAGATCACCAGCTGCAGGTCGACGCCGATCTGCGGCGCGGCCAGGCCGACGCCGCCGACGTGGTGCATGGTCTCGAACATGTCGTCGATCAATTGCTGCAGCTCGGCGCTGCCGATCATCGACTCGGGCACCGGCGGGGCGATGCGCAGCAGGCGCTCGTCGCCCATCTTGAGAATCTCGCGGATCATCTCGGCCTCTTTCCCCGTTGAGTGAAAGCGACATGCTTCCAATGAGAGCTGCATCCTCGGCCCCCGCAGCCGGTCTGGCAAGCCCGTGACCGCCGGGCAGCGCCCCGCAGCCCGCAGGGCCACGGTGTTAGACTGACTTGCGACGACAACCATCTAACGACGGATATTTGCCGGTCTTCACGGCAGATGGCGGTCGAACCCTGGGGGATCATTCATCCGAGGGGGCGGGAGGTCCGTCATGAACAGGCATTACTACATCAGCGACAACCTGGACGACCTGGAGCAGGTCGAGCAGGAGCTTTCCGAAAGCGGTATCGGCATCGAGCAGATGCACGTGCTCAGCGACAGCGACGCGGAGCTGGAAGAACATCGCCTCCACGAAGTGCCCTCGGTGATGAAGAAGGACGTGGTGCACTGGGGCAGGATCGGCCTGATGATCGGCGCCGCGCTGGCCGTGCTGGTACTGGTGGTCGGCTACCTGAGCGGCTGGACGCAGACGGCGGCCGGCTGGGTTCCCGTGGTCTTCCTGGCCGCGGTTCTGCTGGGTTTCAGCCTGTGGGAAAGCAGCTTCTTCGGGCTGCAGCGCCCCAGCGGCGACGTACTCCGCTTCCAGGACAACCTGCAGGAAGGCCGCCACGTGTTCTTCGTCGATGTGAAGCCCGACCAGGAGCCGGTGCTGGACATGGTGGTGCGCCACCATCCGCGCCTGGAGATCGCCGGTTTCGGCAGCGCCGCACCGGCCTGGTGGCTGTCCCTGGAGCACGCCTGGAACCGCTTCCGCCACATGATGTGATGCGCCCCGGCCCGTCGCCGGTGTCCGTGCTTCCCTTCTCCGCGCCCCTGCGGCCCGCGGCCTGCCCACTGCGCGCCGTGCAAAGACCTGTCGGCAGGATGGGAACGGCTGCCGTTCAGGAATCATTCAGAAACCATTAGCTTGCTATTGATTCATGTCAGCCGAGCGCCTCCGATCGGACTCGAAACTATTCGAGTCTTAACTTTCAGGAGGCTGGGAAATGTCCACATCGCCCAACCAGAAACTCGGCCTGGCCGCGCTCACCGCCCTGGTGGTCGGCTCCATGATCGGCGGCGGCATCTTCTCGCTGCCGCAGAACGTCGCGAAAAGCGCCAGCCCCGGTGCAGTGCTGATCGGCTGGGCCATCAGCGGCATCGGCATGCTGATGCTCGCCTTCGTCTTCCAGAGCCTGTCCAACCGCAAGCCGGAACTGGACGCCGGCGTCTACGCCTACGCCAAGGCAGGCTTCGGCGATTACATCGGCTTCAATTCGGCCTGGGGCTACTGGATCAGCTCCATGCTCGGCAACGTCAGCTACTTCGTGCTGATCTTCAGCGCGCTGGGCTACTTCTTCCCGGTCTTCGGCGAGGGCAACACAGTAATCGCCTTCGCCTGCTCGTCGCTGCTGCTGTGGAGCCTGCATTTCCTGATCCTGCGCGGCATCAGGCAGGCGGCCTTCATCAACCAGGTCACCACGGTCGCCAAGATCGTGCCCATCGTGCTGTTCATCCTGATCGGCCTGGTAGCGTTCGACATGGACCTGTTCACCGCCGACTTCTGGGGCCACGGCCACGTCGATTTCGACAGCGTGATGAGCCAGGTGCGCAACATGATGCTGATCACCGTCTGGGTGTTCATCGGCATCGAAGGCGCCAACCTGTACTCGGGCCACGCGAAGAAGCGCTCGGACGTCGGCACCGCGACGGTGATCGGCTTCGTCTCGGTGATGGCGCTGCTGGTGCTGGTGAACGTGCTGTCCATGGGCATGATGAACCAGGCGCAGCTGGCCGGCCTGCCCAACCCGTCCATGGCCTATGTGCTGGAGCACGTGGTCGGCCATTGGGGCGCGGTGCTGATCATCGCCGGGCTGGTCGTCTCGCTGTTCGGCGCGCTGCTCGCCTGGATCCTGCTGAGTGCGGAGATCATGTTCGCCGCCGCCCACGACCACACCATGCCGAAGTTCCTCGCCCGCGAGAACGACAAGGACGTGCCGGTGAACGCGCTGTGGATGAGCAACGCCACGGTTCAAGTGTTCCTGCTGGTCACCCTGTTCGCCGCCAGCACCTACACCAGCCTGGTGTACCTGGCTGCATCCATGGCGCTGCTGCCGTACCTGTTCTCGGCCGGCTACGCCGTGTTGCTGTGCCTGCGCGGTGAAAGCTACGAGGGACTGTTCCGCGAGCGGAGCAAGGACCTGTTCATCGGCGCCATCGCCCTCCTCTACAGCCTGTGGCTGGTGTACGCCGGCGGCATGGATCACCTGCTGCTCTCGGCGCTGCTCTATACCCCGGGCGTGGTGCTGTTCATCATGGCCAAGCGCGAACGTGGCGAGCGGGTGTTCAGCAAGGCGGAGTGGCTGATCTTCGCCCTCCTGCTGGCCGCGACCCTGGCCGCCGGCTACGGTCTGTATGCGGGTCAGCTGAGCCTCTGAGTTCGCCCGCGCCGCCCGCGGTGCAAACCGCGGGCCTTGCTGTTCAAGGAGAAAAGAATGACCACGCCCACCGAGGTCACCATCCACTCCACCGCCGGCCTCGACCGCCAGCAGTACCGCATCCGCCTGAGCTACAGGGTGGAAAACGCCAATAGCCGGGATGCCTTGGTGAAGTTCGAACTGGACGGCGAGATCGACGGCCAGCCGTTCAGGGACGGTTTCGATCTGCCCGGCGACCTCGCCTTCAATTTCGCCGGCAGCGCCACGCGCGTCCTGCGCCGCCATGGGCTGCGGGTCTGCCACGGGCCGGTGCTGCGCTTTCGCAAGGAACATGACCGGGTGTTCGACGACCTGCGCCGTCGGTTGAAGGCCGAGCCCGGCACGCCGGTCGACCTGCAGCGCATGGGCTCGCTGGCCCCGGCCGAACCGCGCTGCGCAGTGGCCGAATCCATCGTCCGCGGGCGCGGCTGAACCGGCAGCAGCTGAAGCGTCAGGCGAGTTCGATACGGTCGTCGTGGATGACGATCAGACCCTGCTTGAACAGGCCGCCGATGGCCTTCTTGAAGTTGCCCTTGCTGACGCCGAACTGCTGCGCGATCAGCTCCGGCGGGCTCTTGTCGCTCAGCGCCAGGGTGCCGCCGGCTTCGCGCAGGGCGGTGAGAATCTGCTCGCTGAGCGCGTCGGAGAGGCCGGCGCCGGCCGGTTGCAGGCTCAGGCTGATCTTGCCGTCGGCGCGGATTTCCTTGATGTAGCCGGTCTCGCGCAGGCCGTTGCGCATGAACTTGAAGACTTCGTTCTTGTGGATCAGGCCCCAGTGCTTGCCGTCGATGATGGCCTTGTAGCCAAGGTCGGTGCGCTCGACCACGAGCAGGTCCACCTGCTGGCCGACCTTGTAGTTGGCCGGGACGTTGTCCAGGTAGCGGTCCAGGCGCGCGGTAGCGGTGATGCGGCGGCTGCGCTCGTCGAGGTAGACGTAGACCACGCAGTAGTCGCCGACCTGCAGCGGGCGCTTCTCTTCCGAGTGCGGCAGCAGCAGGTCCTTGGGCAGGCCCCAATCGAGGAACAGGCCGACGCGGTTGACCTCGACCACCTTCAGGCTGGCGAAGCCGCCGACCTGTACCTTGGGCTTCTGGGTCGTGGCGATCAGGCGGTCTTCGCTGTCCAGGTAGATGAACACGTTGAGCCAGTCGCCCACTTCGGTGGGTTCGTTCTTCGGCACGTAGCGCTTGGGTAGCAGGATTTCGCCGTGGCTCTCGCCATCCAGGTAGAGACCGAAATCGGTGTGCTTGGCCACCTGCAACGAATTGAACCGACCTATGACTGCCATGACGCTTACCTCGTGAACGGGGCGGGCATTCTACGCGCATTGGCGCCCGATGGCTGCCGCCGGTTGCCGGATGACGCCGGGTATGAACCTGTAGGAGCGGACTTCGTCCGCGATAGGGCTCGGTGTTGTGCGGTTCGCGAGCAAGCTCGCTCCTACCAAAAGCGCGCCGGAGTCATACGTGTAGGAGCGAGCTTGCTCGCGAACCCAAGCCGCGCAGGGATCGCCCGCGGGCAAGGCACGGACGCTCTCGGCCCTAGTTATTCTCCACCTGACCAAATTGCAGTTCGGCCAGACGCGCATACAGCGGATTGCTGACTACCAACTCGGCGTGCCGCCCCAGCGCCACCAGGCGACCGTGGTCGATCACCGCGATGCGGTCGGCGTTGAGCACGGTAGCCAGGCGGTGGGCGATCACCAGCGTGGTGCGGTCGCGCATCAGCCCCGGCAGCGCCTGCTGGATCAGGTGTTCGCTCTCGGCATCCAGCGCGCTGGTGGCTTCATCGAGCAACAGGACAGGCGCGTCCACCAGCAGCGCGCGGGCAATCGCCAGGCGCTGGCGCTGGCCGCCGGACAACCCCAGGCCGCTCTCGCCCAGGTGCGTCCGGTAGCCCTGCGGCAGGCGCAGGATGAATTCGTGGGCATGGGCGGCGCGGGCGGCGGCTTCGACTTCCGCGTCGCTGGCACCGGGGCGGCCGTAGCGGATGTTCTCCTCCACCGTACCGAAGAACAGCGCCGGGCTCTGCGACACCAGCGCGAAGCTGCGGCGCAGGTCCGCCGGGTCGAGCTGGGCAATGGGCTGGCCGTCGACCAGGATGCGCCCCTGCTGCGGGTCGTAGAAGCGCAGCAGCAGGTCGAACAGGGTGGACTTGCCAGCGCCCGAGGGGCCGACCAGCGCCAGGGTCTCGCCCGGCTCGACGCGCAAATCGATGCCGTCGATGGCCCACTGCTCCGGGCGCGACGGATAGGCAAAGCGCACGCCCTGCAGGTCGATGCTGCCGACGATGCGTTCGGGCAGGCGCAGCAGATCGCTGGCCGGGGCATGGATTTCGCTGCGCGCGCGCAGCAGTTCGGCGATGCGCTCGGCGGCGCCGGCGGCGCGCTGCAACTCCCCGATCACTTCGCTCAGCGTGCCGAAGGCCATGCCGACGATCAGGCTGTAGAACACGAAGGCCGCCAGGTCGCCAGGGCTGATGCGCCCGGCGATCACGTCCATGCCGCCGACCCAGAGCATCACCCCGACCGCGCCGAGCACCAGCAGGATCACCACGCTGACCAGCCAGGAGCGCTGAGTGATGCGCTTGCGCGCGGTATCGAAGGCGTCCTCCACCGTGCGACCAAAGCGCGCACGGTCCTGCGCCTGATGGTTGTAGGCCTGCACCGTCTTGATCTGGCCGAGGGACTCGCCCACGTAGCTGCCGACGTCCGCCACGCGGTCCTGGCTGAGCCGCGACAGGCTGCGCACGCGGCGGCCGAACAGCAGGATGGGCGCGATCACCAGCGGCAGCGAAGCGACCACGATGCTGGTCAGCTTGGCGTTGGTGAAGAACATCAGGATCACCCCGCCCAGCAGCATCAGCACGTTGCGCAGCGCCATGGACAGCGAGGAGCCGATCACCGACTGCAGCAGCGTGGTGTCGGCGGTCAGGCGCGACTGGATTTCCGAGGCGCGGTTGTTCTCGTAGAAGCCGGGGTGCAGCTCGATCAGGTGGTCGAACACCCGCTGGCGGATGTCGGCGACGAAACGCTCGCCGATCCACGACACCAGGTAGAAGCGCACGAAGGTGCCCACCGCCAGGCACAGCACCAGGGCGAAGAAGATGCCGATGGCGCGGGTCAGCAGTTGTTCGGACTGGGTGATGAAGCCCTGGTCGACCAGCAGGCGGATGCCCTGCCCCAAAGACAGGGTGATGGCGGCGGTGAACAGCAGCGCCAGCAGGGCGCCGAGAGCGCGCCAGCGGTACGGGCCGAGGAACGAGCGAGCCAGGCGCAGGGCATTGCGCTGGCGGGACGACAACAGGGACATGGCGGGCTCTGAACGGCCGGAATGGGCAGAGGGTAGCACCGCCGGTACGCAGCGCGCGAAGGACGATTCAGGCAGGGCAATGGGACCGTTCGTTCCATAACCGCCCCGAAAGCTGCTCGTTTGATGTACAATGGGCGGCCAATTTGCGCAGACAGGTATGGCAGATATGACTACCAAGCCCTCCACCCGCCAGAAAGCCGCTCCCAAGGCTCCCGCCGCTACCGCGACCAGCGAAGCCCTGGAAGCCCAGATCGCCGCCTTCCTGAACTCCGGCGGTGAGATCCAGCAGATCGCCAAGGGCGTGACCGGTCAGAACTACGGCGCACCGAGCCGCCACATCAGCCTCGGCAAGAAGTAATACTTCGCAGGCAAGCCTGCCGGCTCCCGGCAGGCTGCCCGCCTTCTCCGCGTCACACATCTTCGCGCCACCTCGCTCGCTTTACACCCTCGCTTTACACCCTCGCTTTACACCCTCGCTTTACACCAAAGCCTCCGCAATTCCGCTGTTCTCGTGTTGCCTGCACGCCTTGCACTCGGGCAGAGTCCTCCCATCGTCAGGACTTGGCCAATCCCCGGCCACTCGCAAGGAGCACCCCATGCTGCCCTCTCCGGAAAAGCTGCTGTCGCGCAATCTGCTCGATGTGCTGATCCGCGCCGGCCTGATCCTGTTGCTGGCCGTCTTCTGCTTCCGCATCTTCCATCCCTTCCTCGACCTGATGCTCTGGTCGGTGATCCTCGCCATCACCCTCTACCCCCTGCACCAGTTGCTCAGCGGCTGGCTGGGCGAGCGGCCGAACAGCGCAGCGAGCCTGATCGTGGTGCTGGGGCTGGTGATATTGCTGGTGCCGGTGGTGGTGATCGGCTTGTCCATGGCCGATTCGGTGCGCGACCTGGTGCACGCAATCCAGAACCGCACCCTGCAGATTCCGCTGCCGCCGGACTCGGTGCAGAACTGGCCGGTGATCGGGCAGTACGTCTATCCCTTCTGGCACCGCGTCGCCACCGACTTCATGGGCGTCGCGCACCAACTGGCGCCGCACCTGCAGGGCGTGGCGAAGAAGGTCGCCGGGCAGGCGGCGGGCGTCGGCATGGGACTGATGCAGTTCCTCGCCGCCTTCGTCATTGCCGGGGTGATCATGGCCTACGGCAAGCTGGGCAGCCGTACCGCCTGCGACATCGCCATCCGCATCTCCGGCCCCGACCGTGGCCCGGGCCTGGCCGAGCTGTGCACCGGCACCATTCGCGCGGTGGCCCAGGGTGTGGTTGGCGTGGCCTTCATCCAGACGCTGATCCTCGGCCTGGGCTTCATCGTCATGGGCATCCCCGGTGCCGGCCTGCTGGCCCTGGGCGTATTGCTGCTGGGGATCACCCAGCTGCCGGTGGTGCTGATCACCCTGCCGGCGATCGCCTATGTGTTCATGACCAGCGATTCGTTGCTGGTGTCCATCCTGTTCACCGTCTGGACGGTGGCCGGCGGCCTCTCCGACAACGTGCTCAAGCCGCTGATGTTCGGCCGTGGCAGCAAGGTGCCGATGGCGGTGATCCTGATCGGCGCCCTGGGCGGCATGCTCAGCAACGGCATCATCGGGCTGTTCGTCGGGCCGGTGGTGCTGGCCCTGGGCTACGAACTGTTCATGTCCTGGGTCCACGAGCGCGAGGCACCCGTTGCACCGCCGGTCGAACCAGCTGAGCAGACCACACCCTGATCCCTTCGCCCGCAGCATGAACGCGGGCCGTCCTCCTGCAATGGAATGCATACCATGTCCCAACGCCGCTCCCTGACCGCCGCCCTGCTCGCCGCCGGGCTACTGCTCTCCCCGCTGGCCTTCGCCGACGAGCCCGCCGTCGTCTGGCCCGCCGTGGTCAATGCCACCGACCAGCAGCGCCTGACCACCCTCGATGCGCAGGTCAGGCAACTGCTCGACCAGCTCCAGCAGAGCGAGGACGAGACCACCCGCAACGAGGCGCTGAATCTCTACCGCATCGTGCTGGAAGACCCGGAACCGCTCACCGATGCCGCCCTCACCGGCAACTGGAAGTGCCGCTCGGTGCAGCTCGAGGCCGAGGCACTGTATGGCTACCCGAACTTCAAGTGCTCTGTGCGGCAGACGCCCGAGGGCCTGTTCCTGGAGAAGACCAGCGGTTCGCAGCGCATCAGCGGCTACCTGCAGCGCCTGGACGACAAGCAATTGGTCTTCGTCGGCGGCGCCTCGGTGAACGACGACCCGCAGGTCGGCTACAGCGGGCTGGAGCAAACGGCAGCGCGCGAAAGCGACGTGGTCGGCGTGGTGCGCAACTCCTACGATGGCTTCGTACTGCTGGTGCCCGAGCAGCTGGGCGGCTACAACCTGTTCCGCTTCACCCGCTGAACCTCGCCGCGACAGCCAGCGCTCAAAGCAGCGCCACCATCTCCTTGAGCGTCACCGCCCAGGTGCCCTTCGCGTTGAGGTAGCGATAGCCGAAGCGCGAGCCATTGGCCTGGGTGGTGAGCACCGCGTTCCACGCCAGCCCGCGTTGCAGGTCGTGCGCCGGGTCGAGCAGGAAGAAAGCGTCGTCGCTCATCCCCACCGCCAGGCACCAATGGCGGATGTCGCTGTCCTTGCGGCCGTGGAAACCCAGCACCACCGGAATGTTGTCCTCCAGATGACGACGGGTCAGCTCCACCATGCGCACCCCGTCGCCGCGCTCGACGCGGTACTCCTTGTCGCTGATGACCTTGAGCAGCTCCAGCAGGTCGGCGCCCGTGGTGCCCACGCGCACCAGCGTCTCGTGCTGGTTCAGCGCCTCCATCAGCCGTCCGTAGCGGGTGCGCGAATCCGCCGGCGCCAGCCCCTTGGCCTGGCGGCGTCCCAACTGGTTGCGGGCGAGCATGGCCATCACCAGGCAGTAGGGGCCGCAGGCGCCATCCATGTCGCCCTGGCGCAGGTGCACCTTCTCGCCGCGCCGGTTGATCAGGCCGCCGGTGCCGTGTTCGTCCAGGTCCCAGCCCAGGCCGTCGATCAGGGTGATTCGCATCGTGCTTCCTCGTTGCTCGCCCAGAGGTTGTGACCGGCCAAGGCGCGGATCATTCCGCCGGCTTGCGGTTACAATGGGAACCTTTCCCTTGCCTGGTTACCCGAAATGTCCGAAGCCATCCGCCTGTCCAAGCGCCTCGCCGAGCTGCTGCCCTGTTCGCGCCGCGAAGCCGAGCTGTACATCGAGGGTGGCTGGGTCACGGTGGACGGCCAGCGCGTGGAGGAACCGCAGTTCAAGGTCGACACCCAGCGCATCGAACTGCTGCCCGGCGCCTCCGCCGATCCGATTCCGCCAGTGACCATCCTCGTGCACAAGCCGGTCGGCCTGGGCAGCGGCAACGGCGCCAACTCCGCCCAGCAACTGCTGACGCCGGATAAGCGCTGGGCCGAGGACAACCTGCAGCAACGCCTGCTGCGCAAGCATTTCGGCCACCAGTTCAACACTACCGTGCTCGAGACCGACGCCAGCGGCCTGCTCGTCTACACCCAGAGCCGCGGCGTGCAGCGCCGGCTGGTGGATGAGGCGGACAACATCGAGCACGAGTACGTGGTCGAGGTCAGCGGGCAGATCGCCGACAACGGCCTCAAGCGCCTGTGCCGTGGCCTGGTGATCGACGGCCGCGAGCTGCCCCCGCTGAAGGTCAGCTGGCAGAGCGAGAACCGCCTGCGCTTCGCCGGCAAGCAGTTCCGCCCCGGGCAGATCGCCGCCATGTGCCGCGCGGTCGGCCTGCAGGCCCTCTCCATCCGCCGCCTGCGCCTGGGCGGCGTGGCCATGGGCAAGCTGCCCGTCGGCCAGTGGCGGTTCCTGCAGCCGGGCGAGAAGTTCTGATCCGGCTTCTGCAACACGAGCAAGTACCACCGTTCTCTGATAGTTCGTGCCTGGGCTCCTCTCCCCCGCCCTGGCTACGCGCCCCGCTCCGAAGGGAGAGGGAGCAGATCGTACCGGCTGACGCCATAGTTTCATCCTGTTCCGAACGGTCCCCTCTCCCTTCAGGGAGAGGGTTAGGGGAGAAGCTCTGCCCTCGCGCAGTACTCTCCCTGCAGGGGCGGCCCGCGGTCGCTTTCGCGGACAAGGTCCGCTCCTACGCCTTCGGACGGTACTGGGGCCCCCTGTAGGAGCGAGCTTGCTCGCGAACAAGCCCCTGCTCCGATGCCAGCTCGCGAGCAAGCTCGCTTCTACGGAAGCCCGACCGCTCTGCCACACGGCTTTGCACCTCTATCGATAACGTCGATAGTCACCAGTCGACGCATTCAGTTCTCTTGATGGTCCGCGCGCGGCATCTTTGCCCCATCAACTCGCTGGCAGGAAATTCGCCGGCCCGGCAGTCGGGCCGCAGGGGCGAAGCAGCTACCCGCGACAGTCGCCCCAACGGATCGTCAAGAGGACACCACCATGCAAGTCATTCTCGATTTCCTGCTGCTCGTCGGCTCCCTGGTGGAGCTGCTGCTGTACGTCGCCCTGGCCAGCATCGTGCTCGCCACCGTCGTGGTGGTCAGCGTCATCGCCGTGCTGACCCTGCGCTCGCCGGGCTCGGCCGTGGTCATCCCCGACCGCCGCCCCTCGGTCAGCCGCCAGCCGCGTCCGGCGGTGAAGCATCAGCTGGCCCGGCCGGTACTGGTTGCGGTGGCGAACGAACCGATCCTCGCCAGAACCGCCTGACACTCGCCTCGACAACGATCCGATCCCGCTATACCAGCACCCGAGCGCGTCGTCCCCGCCGCGCTCGCGTGTCCTCTCCCCTACCGAAGCAACGCAGCCCCGTCAGTGGTGACCGATGCCCTGGTCTTCCAGGTGGTCCGCCTCGAACAGGGTTTCCAGTTCCTTGCGCGCCTCGCGGGCGGTCTGGATCACCGCGGTCTCATCGTCGTAGACGCGGTACTGGGCCATCAGCACCGCTTCGTCGTGACGCTGGAAGCGCCGGATGCGCGCGGCGACCTGCTCCTCGTTGAGCCCCAGGCCGGTCAGCAGCAGGCGGCTCATCTCCAGGCTGGAGTGGAAGGTCTCGCGCACCGGCGTCGCGTCGGCATCCAGCAGGTGGTAGACGTGCTGGCGGTTACGCGCCCGGCCGATGACTTTCAGGTGCGGATAGAGCTTGCGCACCAGCCGCGCGGTCTCGATGTTGGTCTGCGGATCGTCGGTGGCGACGACGAAGAACTCGGCCTTCTCCACCTGGGCGGCGCGCAGGATCTCCGGACGCAGCGGGTCGCCGTAGAAGATCGGGATATTGCCGTAGCTGCGGGTCAGCTCGATGGTGTCCACCGACGTATCCAGCGCCACGAAAGGCACGCCCTGGGCGCGCATGATACGGGCGACCACCTGGCCCATCCGGCCCATGCCGGCGATTACCACGCGCGGCGCGTCGTCCGGCAGCTGGCGGTATTCGGGCGGCGGCTCGCGCAACACGGCGGGCTTGGGCTTGATGCTGCGCGCCAGGGCCAGCACCAGCAGCGGCGTCATCGCCATGGACAGGGTGATGCACAGCACCAGCAGCGAGTGCAGCTTGCCATCCATCAGCCCCTGGGCCAGGGCCAGCTTGAACACCACGAAGGCGAACTCGCCGCCGGCGCCCAGCAGCACGCCCAGGCGGATCGCCGAGACCTTGTCCAGCCCGCCGGCCAGGCGGCCGATGAGGAACAGCAGCGGCAGCTTGATACCCACCAGCAGCAGGGTCAGGCCGAGCACCACCAGCGGCTCGCTCTTGAGCAGGCCGAGGTCGGCGCTCATGCCCACGCTGATGAAGAACAGGCCCAGCAGCAGGCCTTTGAAGGGCTCGATCTGCGCTTCCAGTTCGTGGCGGTATTCCGAGTCCGCCAGCAACAGGCCGGCGAGGAAGGCGCCCAGGCCCATGGACACACCGGCCCACTCCATCAGCCAGGCGGTGCCGACCACCACCAGCAGCGCGGTGGCGGTGGACAGGTCGGCCTGGCCGGTGCGGGCCACCGAGCGGAACACCGGGCGCAGCAGGAACCGGCCACCGATGACCACCACGGCGATGCTGCCGACCACTTCCAGCACGTGCGCCAGGTCGCCGCCCGGTGCCGCCGAATCGGCGCGTGCGCCCAGCAGCGGGATCATGGCGATCAGCGGGATCGCGGCGATATCCTGGAACAGCAGGATGGCAAAGCCGAGGCGGCCGTAGGGGCTGTTCAGCTCCTTGCGCTCGGCGAGGATCTGCAGGCCGAAGGCGGTGGACGACAGCGCCAGGCCGCCGCCAAGCACCACGGAGGTATTCACCGGCATATCGAAGGCCAGCACCGCGACGCTGCCGATGGCAAGGCCAGTGAGCAGCACCTGCGCCAGACCGACGCCGAATACCTGCTTGCGCATCACCCACAGGCGCTTGGGCGAAAGCTCAAGACCAATGATGAACAGCAGCAGCACCACGCCCAGTTCGGAAAGGCTGGCGACGCTCTCGGGGTTGTCGATCAGCCCCAGCAGCGACGGGCCGATGAACACCCCGGCGAGCAGGTAGCCGAGCACCGCGCCCAGCTGCAGGCGCTTGGCCAGCGGCACCATGAACACCGCCGCGAGCAGGAACACCACTGCCGACTGCAGGTAATTCGTCCCATGTTCCATCGATCAAGACTCCTTGGAAGGGTTGGGGCGAAGCGAAGATCCACCCACGTCGTTCATCTCACACATCCAGCGCTACACCCTCGGCCAGCAGGTGCCGCTGGAATTGCCCGGCCAGGGCATCCACCTGGTCCCAGGGCTGCTTGTAGCGTTCGTCCAGCGCCACATGGCTGCTGGCGCGCACGCGGGCTTCGAGCCCGCAGTGCTCGTAGAAGGCGTTCACCGCCGCGACCATCGGTTCGCGCTGGTTTTCCATCAGGATGGCGCCGTGGGCCAGCACCACGTAGCGCCCGTCGCTGGGCCGGCGGCGCCAGCGCTGGGCGGTGCCCACCAGCTTGCGACCGCCCAGGTTGACGTTGTAGCGGCCATCGCAGAACGCGCCTTCCACTTCCCCCAGGCCCGGATCGAGACCGAGGGCCGCCAGCCAGTCGCACAGCGGTTGGCACAGGCGCAGGTAGGCGGTTTCGATACGCGTCTGCTCGTTGTCGCCCGGCGGGATCGCATAGACCAGCGCGACGTTGAGAACCGCCGGGGATTGCGGTACGGGCTCGCCACCGGTGTCGCGCAGGGCGATCGGCCAGCCAAGCCCGGCGCAGGCGGCCTCGGCGGCAGCAAAGCCCTCCAGGCGGCTCAGCCGGCGCGGCATCACCAGGGATTGCTCCTGCGGGCTCCAGAACAGCAGGCCGCTGTCGCGTTCGCCGGCGAAGGTGGCGTCGAGCAGCGCCCGCTCGGCGTCCAGCCCTTGCTGCGCCGACAGTCGTTTCACTCTGTTCATGACAGCGTCCTTGAATTAACCGGGTGCGGACTATGCCCGCCGAGGGCTTATCCGACAATGTTCCAGGCCAATTTGTTGCCTGGCTCGGAAATTTCAGCGTAGCGGCCTGTGACTGCCGTGATGTCGTGTCGAGTCACCTCGACCTGATTCTGCGCCGCAGCGAAGCGGCGCTGCGTCTATCCTGCTACTGGCCAGCACACGCGCAGGAGGCCAGAGCCCGTGTCCAGGACCTTGCTTCAGCGTCTGCACCACGCCATTGCGGTCAACGACGCGCTGGCGCTGCCCATTGCGCGGGAAAACCTGCGACGCCTGTACTTCTCCGCCCTGCTGGCGGTGCCCTTCGACCTCATCCACATCCTGGTATTCCGCCTCAACCTGCAGGGCTCGAGCCCCGAGTACGATGGTTGGCGGCTGGACATCATCCGCGTTCACGCCGTGGTCGCCGTGCTTTTCACTCTCCTGGGCCTGCTCGCCTGGCTGGCCTCCCCGCCGCGCCGCAGCGCGCCTCTGTGGTACATGCAGTTGCTCACCATCCTGGGCAGTGCCCTGGTGCTGGGTTTCGGCATCGCCATCACCGGTGCCGACCAGCAGGTCACCAGCAGCATCACCCCCTTCCTCATGGCGGCGGTGGCGACCGCCCTGATCATCCTGTTGCGACCGAGCCTGGCCGTTGCCCTCTATATCCTTGCCCTGGCGACATTCGAGCTGACCATGGCGCTGACCCAGGACAGCCCGCAACTGCGCCTGTCGAACCAGATGGGCGGGCTGACCATCTGCGGAATCGGCCTGGTGCTGTCGTTCATCCTCTGGCACGGCCACGTGCGCAACCTGCGCCAGCGCGAGTTCCTCCGCCAGCAGCGGCTGGAGCTCGAAGAAAAGAACCGCCAGTTGGAATACCTCGCCGGCCACGACCCCCTGACCGGGCTGTTCAACCGCCGCCAGTTCGACCAGATGGTGGGCATGGAACTCTCCCGCGCCGCCCGCCAGCCGGCGCCGATCAGCCTGCTCATGGTGGACCTGGACCATTTCAAGTTCATCAACGACCGCTATGGCCACCCGCTGGGCGACGAGGTCATCCGCCACACGGCCAGCCTGCTGAGGAACTACACCCGTACCGGCGACAGCGTGGCGCGCCTGGGCGGCGAGGAATTCCTGCTGCTGTTGCCCGAGACCTCCCAGCCCCAGGCGCGAGTGATCGCCGAGAAAGTGCGCCGCCTGCTGGAGGAAACCCCGCTGCCGATGAAGGACGGCCTGCTCTACCTCACCGCGAGCTTCGGCATCGCCTGCCTGGAGGCCGGCGTGCCCGGCACCTACGAGGGACTCTACGCCGCGGCGGACAAGGCCCTGTACAAGGCCAAGGCGAGCGGGCGCAATCGGGTGGAAGTGATCGAGCTGGGGGCGGAGATGGGGACGTTCGATTGAGGGTCCGAATTCGCGACCATCAGGGTGCGTAGGAGCGGACTCCGTCCACGATGGGCCGAACCGCGCTTCCTGATTTGCCGGAGCGGCGCTAAATCATCGCGGATGAATCCGCTCCTACGAAAAGCTCATTACTGCGCGGACCTGCGAGTCAGCTCGTCGGGCGCATAACGCGCCAGCGTTATCCGCCGCGAGGTAATCGGCGGATAACCCGCTCCGGGGTATGCGCCCTACGCGCTACATGGAATCTCTGTGCTCAGGATGCCCCTCTCCCCCCGCCCTCTCCCTGAAGGGAGAGGGAGCCGTTCGGCATACTTCGGTGGTTAAAGAGTTAGCCGACGGGCGCTGAGATGTCAGTTCGCGCCGATCAGTCCCCGCTCCCTTCGGAGCGGGGCGCGCAGCCAGGGTTAGGGAGAGGGAGGCGGGCACAGCATAAGAATGGAGCGGAATCGACGCTAACAGGAGGCGTAGGAGAGAACTCCGTCCGCGATGGGCCGGCCCGCGCTTCCTGATTGGCCGGAGCGGCGCCAAGTCATCGCGGACAAGGTCCGCTCCTACGAAAGCGCGTTACTGCGCGTATTTACGCGTCAGCCCCGGCGGCACGCCGCTGCTGTCGGTTTCCGTCCAGGGGCCCTGCGGGCCGACACCCCAGTACCAGCCGTTGTCCCAGTGGTAGTAGGTACGCTGGCGGTAGAAAAGGTCTTTCTGGCCCTGGATCACGTAGACGCCCAGGCTGGCATCCCAGCGGCCCTTGCCGCCGGGCGGCGGGGCGAACTGGGTCGGG
>NZ_JBGLYK010000290.1:0-5827 GCF_047304025.1 Pseudomonas sp. Pseusp97
GGTGGTGGTCGCCGGCGAGCAGCCCGGTTGCGCGGCAGCGCCAGTCGTTGAAGTCGCCGGCGACCACCACCGGGTCGTTCGCCGGCAGCTCGCCGACCAGTTCGCACAGCAGCTGCAGTTGCTGTCGCCGCTGGGACTCGTGCAGACCCAGGTGCACGCACACTGCGTGCAGGGATCGCTCGCCGGGCAGGTCTATCTGCGCATGGAGCAGCCCGCGCTCCTCGGTGCCGGCCACGGAGACGTCGCGATTGTCCCAGCGGCTGATCGGCAGGCGCGAGAGCAGGGCATTGCCATGATGGCCCTCGGGATAGACCGCGTTGCGCCCGTAGGCGAATGCCGGCCACATGCTGTCGGCGAGGAACTCGTAATGCGGCGTGGCCGGCCAGTCGGGCTGGCGTTCGGCGTGCAGCTGGTGTTCGCCGTGGACTTCCTGGAGGAACACCAGGTCCGCCGAGGTCGCCCGCACGGCGTCGCGCAGTTCGTGGAGGATGAAACGCCGGTTGAAGGCGGTGAAACCCTTGTGGGTGTTCACCGTCAGCACCCGCAGCAGCGTGCCGGCCTGCGCCTCGGCGAGGCTGCCCAGGCCGCTCTCGGCGCGGGTCATTGCCAGTCTCCTGCCGGTTGGCCGGGCTCCTGGCGGTCCGGCAACTGCACGTCCAGCAACGCCATCAACTGGCTGGCGTCGTAGGGGGCGCGGACCTTCATGTCATTGTCGAAATAGCAATAGATCTCGCGCTGGCGGCGATCTCCGCGGGTGGAGGCATCGAACAGCTCGGCGTCGGCCGGTTGCAGGCCGCGGCGCCAGCGGTCGATGCGTTCACTCCAGTGCTTGAGAGCGGCCTCGCCATAGCCGCTGGCGTACAGCTCCTTTTCGCCGTGCAGGCGCAGGTAGACGAAGTCGCTGGCGGTGAGGTCTTCGCCGTAGGGCCACTTGCGCGGAGCATCGGCGAACACCAGGGCGACGTCGTGGCGGCGCAGCTGCTGGGCGAATTCCGCGCAGGCGAAGCTGGCGTGGCGCACCTCCATGGCATGGCGCAGCGGGTGCCTGCCGACGGAGGCCGGCCACTCCTGCGGGCGCCGCGTGGCAGCGTCCTTGGCCAGCTTCAGGGCGGCGGTGGTGGTGCGTGGCAGCAGGGTCAGGAAGGCCTCCACCACGTCCGGGTCGTACTTCAGCGACGGCGGCACCTGCCACAGCATCGGGCCGAGCTTGTCGCCCAGCTCCAGCGGACCGGAGGCATAGAAGTTGGCGACGGCTTCCTCCACGTCCTTCAAACGCCGGGTGTGGGTGATGTAGCGCGGGCCCTTGACGCTGAAGACGAAGCCGTCGGGCGTATCCTCCGCCCAGCGGCGATAGCGCTCGGGTTTCTGCAAGGCGTAGAACGAGCCGTTCAGCTCGATGCTGTTGAAGGCTCGCGAGGCGTAGCGCAGCTCGTCCTTCTGGCGCAGCCCTTCGGGGTAGAAGTCGCCGCGCCAGGGGGTGTAGCGCCAGCCGGAAATGCCGATGTGCAGCTCCTTCATAGGCCGATCATCCTGTGTCAGTGGCGGTGCGGCGGGCGCACCCTTTCTTCATCACCCAGGCGTGCCTCCTGGCGCTGCGGGTGCAGTTCGACCTTGACCCAGCCGGTCTCGCGCTGGTTGAAGGCCTCGAAGGCGCCGATCGCGTCGTTCATCGGCTTGACCTGGGTGAGGATGGTCGCCGGATCGATGCGCCCGGCCAGCACCAGTTCGATGAGTCTGGGGATGTAGCGGCGGTGGTGGCAGTTGCCCATCTTCAGCGTGAGGTTCTTGTTCATCGCCTCGCCGATGGGGAAGCTGCGCTGGTCCGGACCGTAAACGCCGATGATGCCCAGGCTGCCGGCTTTGGCGAGAGCCGCCACGGCCCATTCCAGGGCCTGGGTCGGCGCGTTGCCCGGCACCCATTCGGCTTTGTGCTCCTGCGCCGGCGCCTCGGTCTCGGCGCCGTGGCTGTGCTCGGCGTCCACGCCCACGGCGTCGATGGCGCGGTCCACGCCTATGCCCTCGGTGAGCCAGAGCAGCGCCTGCACCGGGTCTTCGCGCTCGAAGTCGATCACCTCGGCGCCCTGTTGGCGGGCCATGTGCAGGCGGTCGGGGTGGCGGTCGATGGCGAACACCCGCGCAGCGCCCATCAGCAGCGCGCTGGCGATGGCGAACTGGCCGACCGGCCCGCAACCGAAAACCGCGACGGTGTCGCCGATGCCGACCTCGGCCAGCTCCGCGCCGAACCAGCCGGTGGGGAAGATATCCGAGAGCAGGATCGCCTGGTCGTCGCTGATCTGCGAGGGCAGGCGGATCAGGCCGATGTTGGCGTAGGGGATGCGCGCCTTCTCCGCCTGCAGGCCGTGGAAGGCGCCGGTACTTTCCGGGCCGCCGAAGAACGCGGTGCCGCCGCGCTTGCCGTTGGGGTTGGCACTGTCGCACTGCGCGTAGTAACCGGCGCGGCAGTACGAGCAGTTGCCGCAGGCGATGGTGGAGGGGATCACCACACGGTCGCCCACCTGCAGGTTGCGCACCTCGTCACCCAGTTCCTCGATGATGCCGACGCCTTCGTGGCCGAGAATGGTGCCGGGCTTCATGCCGCCCACCGAACCCCGCACGAAGTGCAGGTCGGTGCCACAGATGGCCGAGGCCGTCAGGCGAACGATGGCATCGTTGGGGTGCTTGAGACTGGGTTCGGGCACATCCTCCAGGCGGATGTCACCAATGTCGTGGAATACGACTGCTTTCATCTTGTCCTCCTCGGCGAGCCCGGTGGCCGGCGGTGCCGGCCCTCGCGCGGACTCATTCGGAAAAATCGCTGGGCCCCTTTGCAGGGCCCCTACAGATTCCGACTGAGGGCGTGCGGGGCCGTTCAGACCGATTCTCCCCGCTCGTCAGTCCTCGCCGCGGCGCAGGGTGAAGAGCACCAGAGAGCGCGCACCCAGGGGGTAGGCGCTGCCGAACTCCCAGTTGCGCTCTTGATCCTGGCCCGGTTCGCGGGTGTCGAGGAGGAACTGCCACTCTCGGCCCTGGGCGGTTTCCGGGAGCACGAAGTCGAGGTCTTCGTGGCCGGCGTTGACCAGCAGCAACAGGGTCGCATCGCCGCCGCTGCGACGGATGCCGGTGGGCTGCGCGCGGCCATCGAGCAACATGCCGAGGCTGCGACGCTGCGGATCGTGCCAGTGATCCTCGGTCATCTCCACGCCCTCGGCGGCGAGCCAGGTGACATCGCGCACACCCAGCTCCTCGTTGTATTCGCCGACCAGGAAGCGTCCGCGCCGCAGGATTGGATAGGCCTGGCGCAGGCGGATCAGCCGGCGGGTGAAGGCCAGCAGCTCGCGGCCTTCGTCGTCGAGGTTCCAGTCCACCCAGCCCAGTTCATTGTCCTGGCAGTAGACGTTGTTGTTGCCCTGCTGGGTGCGGCTGAACTCGTCCCCGGCCAACAGCATGGGAGTGCCCTGGGAGAGCAGCAGCGTGGCCATCAGGTTGCGCATCTGCTGCAGGCGCAGGCGGCGGATTTCCGGATCGTCCGTGGGACCCTCGACGCCGTGGTTCCAGGAGCGGTTGTCGTCGCTGCCGTCGCGGTTGTCCTCGCCGTTGGCCTCGTTGTGCTTGTGGTTGTAGCTGACCACGTCGCGCAGGGTGAAGCCATCGTGGGCGGTGATGAAGTTCACCGAGGCGTAGGGCCTCCGGCCGCGCTGGTCGTAGAGGTCGCCCGAGGCGGTGAGGCGGCGCGCCAGGTCCGGCAACTGACCCTCGTCGCCGCGCCAGAAGCTGCGCACGGTGTCGCGGAAGCGGTCGTTCCACTCCACCCAGCCCGGCGGAAAACCGCCCACCTGGTAGCCCCCGGGGCCGCAGTCCCACGGTTCGGCGATGAGCTTGCGGTGGCTCAGCACGGGGTCCTGGCGGCAGGCGACGAGGAAGCTGTGACGCTCGTCGAAGCCGTCGGCGTAGCGGCCGAGGATGGAGGCGAGGTCGAAGCGGAAGCCGTCCACGCGCATCTCGGTGGCCCAGTAGCGCAGCGAGTCGGTGACCATCTGCAATACGCAGGGGTGGCTCAGGTCCAGGGTGTTGCCGGTGCCGGAATCGTTGACGTAGTAGCGCCGGTTGTCGGCCTGCAGGCGGTAGTAGGAGACGTTGTCGATGCCGCGCATGGAAAGCGTGGGCCCCAGCTCGTTGCCTTCGGCGGTGTGGTTGTAGACCACGTCGAGGATCAGCTCGATACCGGCGGCATGCAGGTGCGCGACCATCTCCTTGAACTCGTTGATGTGGCCGCTGGCGAGGTAGCGCGCCTGCGGCGCGAAGAAGGCGATGGTGTTGTAGCCCCAGTAGTTGGCCATGCCTTTTTCGAGCAGGTGCTTGTCGTCGAGGAAACCGTGCACCGGCAACAGCTCCAGGGTGGTGATACCCAGCTGCCGCAGGTGCTGCAGCAACTCGCTGTTCATCAGCCCGGCGCAGGTGCCGCGCAGGCGCTCAGGCACGTCCGGGTGGCGCATGCTCAGGCCGCGCAGATGCGCCTCGTAGATCACCGTTTCGTCCCAGGGCACGCGCACCGGTTGCTGTTCGCCCCAGGTAAACGCAGGGTCTATGACCTTGCACTTGGGCACGAAGGACGCGCTGTCGCGTTCATCGAAGCTCAGGTCGGCGTCGGGGGAACCGATGGTGTAGCCGAACAGCGATTCGGACCATTTCAGCTCGCCCACCAACTGCCGAGCGTAAGGGTCGATCAGCAGCTTGTTGGGGTTGAAGCGGTGCCCCGCGTCGGGCTCGTAAGGGCCATGAACCCGGTAGCCGTAGATCTGGCCGGGATGGGCGTCAGGCAGGTAGCCGTGCCAGATTTCGTCGCTGTATTCGGGCAGCTCGATGCGTTCGATCTCGCGCTTGCCCTGGGCATCGAACAGGCACAGCTCGACCTTGGTGGCGTGGGCCGAGAACAGTGCGAAGTTGACGCCCAGCCCGTCCCAGGTCGCCCCCAGCGGAAAGGGGCGGCCTTCGGTTACGCGGGAATGTGCACGTCGGGTCATGTCCGGCTCCTGGGTCAGACGGGCTTGGATTCTTTGGGTTTACGCAGCCGCGCGGTGGGCGTGGGCGGCGGCGCGCTCTTGGTGCGCTTGGGCTTGACCGGCTTGGACGGCACCGGCTCGTCAGCCGCCTTGGGCTTGCGCGCGGCCCGCCTGGGCGTCGGTGCCACGGTTTCGCCCTCGGCTTGCGCGGGGATTTCGGGGTCGGCCTTGGGCAGGCGACCCTTGCGGCGCGGCGGCTCCTGCAGCAGGGCGGGTTTCTCCGGCTCCTGCTCGCCCTCGAAGCGCGGCTGTACCGGCTCCTCGGCTTCGCCGTTGTGGTTCGCCGCTTCGGCCTCGGCAAGGCTGAGGGCCATGCGCCAGTGGCGGTCGTGCTGGCCTTCGGGGCGCCCCTCGGACTCCCAGATCTGGTAGGCCAGTTCGCTGACTCTGCGCTCGTCGACCTTCATCGTTCACCTCCTGATATGAGCATGTTCACTGGAACCGCGCGCAGCAGGTCGGCCAGGCGCGGTTCGCCGTCGTGCGGATCCACAGGGCCGGCCAGCCCGCTCCAGCGGACGGCGGCCAGGGAAGAAGGCAGGTGCAGGCGGGTGTCGCCCCAGTCCTCGTGGCGCACCAGCGGCAGCGTTGCGTCGCCACCACCAGCAGGTGCTGCCCAGCGTGGCTGCGCACAAAGGCGAGGACCTGGTTGGCCTGCTCGCCGCGCACTTCCAGGGCGAGGTAGTCCCCTTGCAGGAAGAGCGCCGGCCAGCGCTAGCGCTGGCCGAGGGCGGCGGCCAGCAGGGCCTGCTTGATTCGCCCGCTGCGCC
>NZ_JBGLYK010000291.1:0-5708 GCF_047304025.1 Pseudomonas sp. Pseusp97
CCTCCGGCAGCGGCACCGGCTGCGCGCCGATCTGCTGGGCGGCGGCATCCTTGGCGATACGTTCAGCCAGCGCCGGGTTGCCCGGCGCGAGGTTGCTCGCGCTGCTGGAGACGGTGGCGTAGTCGCCGGCCGAGGGACGCGGATGGAACCACTGGGCGCCGTCGAACTTCTGCGCGATCAGCGCCGAGCCGCGCACGTTGCCCTGGTCATCGCGGACCAGGCTGCCGTTGGCCTGGTCGTGGAAGGCAACCTGGGCGATGCCGGTGACGACCAGCGGGTAGGCAATGCCGGTAATGGCGCTGAGCAGCACCAGCGAGGCGACGGCGGGGCGGAGTTGGTTGAGCATTTTTCGTGTTCCTCTGTTGGGTTTGGAGCAGGGCTTTCTACCCTCTCCCCCGCCCTCTCCCTGAAGGGAGAGGGAGTTGTACGGAGCGTCCGGCCAGACCGGAGTCTGGCCTGACCTTGTGGGATGGGTGGAGCGGAGCGATACCCATCGCGGTCCGGCGATCTGTTGGGTATCGCTTCGCTCCACGCCAACCTACAGAGAGCGTCAGGCCAGGCCGACAGCCACCAGGATCATGTCGATCACCTTGATCCCCACGAACGGAGCTACCAACCCGCCTACGCCATAGATCAGCAGGTTGCGCCGCAGCAGCTGCGAGGCGTCGCTGGCCTGCACGCGCACGCCGCGCAGGGCCAGGGGGATCAGCGCGACGATGATCAGCGCGTTGAACACGATGGCCGAGAGAATCGCACTCTGCGGGCTGGCCAGCTTCATCACGTTGAGCACGCCCAGCTGCGGGTAGATGCCGGCGAACAGCGCGGGGAGGATGGCGAAGTACTTGGCCACGTCGTTGGCCACCGAGAAGGTGGTCAGCGCGCCACGGGTCACCAGCAGTTCCTTGCCCACCTGCACCACGTCCAGCAGCTTGGTCGGGTCGCTGTCCAGGTCCACCAGGTTGGCGGCCTCGCGGGCGGCCTGGGTGCCGTCGTTCATGGCCATGCCGACATCCGCCTGGGCCAGCGCCGGGGCGTCGTTGGCGCCGTCGCCGCACATGGCGACCATGCGGCCTTCGCCCTGCTCCTGGCGGATGCGCGCCAGCTTCTTCTCCGGCGTGGCTTCGGCGATCACGTCATCCACGCCCGCCTCGGCGGCAATGGCCGCGGCGGTCAGCGGGTTGTCGCCGGTCACCATCACGGTGCGGATGCCCATGCGGCGCAGCTCGGCGAAGCGCTCGCGGATGCCCGGCTTGACCACGTCCTTGAGGTGGATGGCGCCCAGCAGCTTGCCGTCGGCCACCACCAGCAGCGGAGTGCCGCCGCTCTGGGCGATGCGCTCGATCTCCTTGGCCAGGCTCTCGGGCATCCGCGTGCGGTCCATGCCGACGAAGGCCAGCGCGGCGTCCACCGCGCCCTTGCGGTAGACGTGACCGTCGATGTCGATGCCCGACAGGCGCGTCTCGGCGCTGAAGGCCACCGGGGTCACGCGGTTGCGGTCCGGTTCCGGCAGGATGATCTGCGCGCGGAGAAACTCGACTATTGATTTACCCTCGGGCGTGTCATCGGCCAGCGAGGCAAGGAACGCGCCCTCGGCCAGTTCAAGCGGCTGCACGCCGGGGGCGGTATGCAGCGCGCTGCAGCGACGGTTGCCGAAGGTGATGGTGCCGGTCTTGTCGAGCATCAGCACGTGTACGTCCCCCGCCGCTTCCACGGCGCGGCCGGACTTGGCGATGACGTTCAGGCGCACCAGGCGGTCCATGCCGGCGATGCCGATGGCCGAGAGCAGGCCGCCGATGGTGGTGGGGATCAGCGTCACCAGCAGCGCCACCAGGAACACCAGCGGCAGGTTGCCGCCGACGAACAGGGCGAAAGGCTTCAGGGTGACGACCACCAGCAGGAAGATCAGCGTCAGGCCGATCAGCAGGATGTCCAGCGCCACTTCGTTGGGGGTCTTCTGGCGCTTGGCGCCCTCCACCAGGGCGATCATGCGGTCGAGGGTGGACTCGCCGGGGTTGGCGGTGATCTTCACCAACAGCCAGTCGGAGACCAGCCGGGTGTTGCCGGTCACGGCCGAGCGGTCGCCGCCGGACTCGCGGATTACCGGCGCGGATTCGCCGGTGATGGCGGCCTCGTTGACCGCCGCCACGCCTTCGATCACCTCGCCGTCGCCGGGGATCAGCTCGCCAGCCTCGACGCGCACCACATCACCCTTGCGCAGGCTGCTGGCGGCGACCTTCTCGAAGTTGCCGCTGGCGGTGCGACGCATCGCCTGCAGGCCCTGGGTGCGGGCCTTGAGGCTGTCCGCGCGGGCCTTGCCGCGGCCCTCGGCGAGGGCTTCGGCGAAGTTGGCGAAGAGCACGGTGAACCACAGCCACACGGCGATCTGCACGGCGACGAAGCTGGGCACCGACTCGCCGCCCACGACGCAGAGCACGGTGGTCAGCACGGCGGTCAGCGCCACCACCAGCATCACCGGCGAGCGTTGCAGCTGGCGCGGGTCGAGCTTGACGAAGGCCTGCAGCAGCGCCGGCTTCCACAGGGCCGACAGCGCGGTGGTCGGGCGTTTCTCGACGGCCTTGTTCAGGGCCAGTTCCTGGGTTTTCGCATTCATGGCGACAGCTCCTCAGAAGCCAAGCGTCAGGTGATCGGCCACCGGGCCAAGCACCAGCGTCGGCAGGAAGTTCAAGCCGCCCACCAGCAGGATGGTGGCGGTCAGCAGGCTGACGAACAGCAGGCCGTGGGTCGGGAAGCTGTTGGGGCCGACCGGCGTGGCCTTCTTCGCCGCCAGGCTGCCGGCGATCGCCAGCACCGGGAGGATGTAGCCGAAGCGACCGATCAACATGGCCAGGGCGATCATCAGGTTGTGGAACGGGGTGTTGGCGCCGAAGCCGCCGAAGGCCGAACCGTTGTTCGCGGTGCCGGAGGTGTAGGCGTAGAGCAGTTGGCTGAAGCCATGGGCGCCAGGGTTGCTCACCGCCGCGGCCGGGCCCGGCAGGCTGGCGGCGATGGCGCCGAGCACCAGCACGCCGACCGGCATCACCAGCAGGGTCGCCACCAGCAGGCGCACTTCGCGGGCCTCGAGCTTCTTGCCGAGGTATTCCGGGGTGCGGCCGACCATCAGCCCGGCGAGGAACACGGCGACCAGGACGAACAGCAGCATGCCGTAGAGGCCTGCGCCGACACCGCCGAAGATCACTTCGCCGACCATCATGTTGAGCATCGCGACCATGCCCGACAGCGGGTTCAGGCTGTCATGCATGGCGTTCACCGAGCCGTTGGAGGCCGCCGTGGTAGTCACCGCCCAGAGCACGCTGGCGGTGGTGCCGAAGCGGCTTTCCTTGCCTTCCAGCGGAGCGACCTGCTCCACCGGCAGCGCGCTGAGCGCCGGGTTCGGCTGGTACTCGGCCCACAGGGTCACGCCCAGGCCGAGGGCGAACAGCACCAGCATGCAGCCGAGGATGGCGCGGCTCTGGCGCAGGTCCTTCACGTAGTGGCCGAAGGTGAACACCAGCGCGGCCGGGATCAGGATGATCGAGACGACCTCGAACAGGTTGCTCCAGATGGTCGGGTTCTCGAAGGGGTGCGCCGAGTTCACGCCGAAGAAGCCGCCGCCATTGGTGCCCAGCTGCTTGATGGCGATCTGGCTGGCGGCCGGGCCCAGCGGGATGGGCTGGTCGGCACCCTGCACGGTGAGCGCGTGGGCATAGTCGAGGAAGGTCTGCGGCACGCCCTGCCAGACCAGCAGCAGCGCCAGCAGCAGGCACAGCGGGATCAGCCCGTAGAGGGTCGCGCGGGTCAGGTCGACCCAGAAGTTGCCCAGGTTGTTCGTCGACTTGCGCGCGATGCCACGGGCCAGCGCCACCAGCACGGCCAGGCCGACGGCGGCACTGACGAAGTTCTGCACGGTCAGGCCGAGCATCTGGCTCAGGTAGCTGAGCGAGGCTTCACCGCTGTACGCCTGCCAGTTGGTGTTGGTGACGAAGCTCACCGCCGTGTTGAACGCCAGCGTCCACTCCAGGCCCGGCAGGTGCTGCGGATTGAGCGGCAGCGAGCCCTGCAGCAGGAGAATGGCGAACAGCAGCACCAGCCCCACCAGGTTGAACGCCAGCAGCGCGACGGTGTAGCTCTTCCAGTCCTGTTCGTCTTCGGGGTGGATGCCACAGGCGCGATAGATCGCCCGCTCCAGCGGCAGGAAGACGGGGCTGAGGAAAGTGCGCTGCCCTTCCATCACCTTGTAATAGAAGCGCCCGAGGAAGGGCGCCGGCACCAGCACCAGCGCCAGGAAGGCAACGATCAGCAATACGTCATGGCTGTTCATGGCCACTCCTAGGAACGGTCGGCGCGCAGCAGCGCCACCAGCAGGTAGATGAACAGTCCCGTGGCCAGGACCAGTGACACACCGTCGAGCACGCTCATGCTTTGTTTCTCCTCACGCGGGCGACTCCATCGCTTGGGCGGCCTTTGCCGCCTGACGGAAATTCTCCGCAAGCAAGGCGTAAAGGAGCGATTCCCGGCCTCGCCGGGCGGCGTAAAGAAGGCGTAAAAAAGCGCGCAGCCAGGGCGCCCGGCGCCTTTGTATCGACTCCGATACACAACCGACACGCTGGCGACACCCGTCGGCTGCAGCCTCGCCGACCATGGCCCGCGCACGCGATGACGGGTTAGCATGCGTCCGTCGCATGCCCATCGAGGCCTTTGGCCACCCTGCCCCACGTTTCCTGCGACAGGTCCCTTCATGCAACTCACCACTTCCGACGACCCACGCCGCTGGACTACCCGCGCCCTGCTGGTGGATGACGACGAGCCGATCCGCGAGCTGCTCTGCGGTTATCTCGCGCGTTTCAACATCGAGGCCCTTGGCGTCGCCGACGGCGTCGAGATGCGCCGTGCGCTGGAAAACGAAAGCTTCGACGTGGTGGTGCTGGATCTGATGCTGCCCGGCGAGGACGGCCTGTCCCTGTGCCGCTACCTGCGCGCCGAGTCGGACATCCCGATCCTCATGCTCACCGCGCGCTGCGAGCCGGCGGACCGCATCATCGGCCTGGAACTGGGCGCCGACGACTACATGGCCAAGCCCTTCGAGCCGCGCGAGCTGGTGGCGCGTATCCAGACCATCCTGCGTCGCGTGCGCGGCACTAGCGGCCCCAGCGAGGAAGGCGCACGCGGCGAACCGCGCGCCCAGGTGCGCTTCGATCAGTGGCGCCTGGACAGCGTGCTGCGCCAGCTGCACGCACCCGATGGCCTGGTGGTGCCGCTGTCCAACGCCGAATTCCGCCTGCTCTGGGTGTTCCTCGAACGCCCGCGGCGGGTGCTCAACCGCGAACTGCTGCTGGACGCCGCCCGCGGTCGCGCCATCGAAGCCTTCGACCGCAGCATCGACCTGCTGGTCTCGCGGCTGCGGCAGAAGCTTGGCGACGACCCGCGCTCGCCCCGGCTGATCAAGACCGTGCGCGGCGAGGGGTACCTGTTCGATGTCCGCGACATCGCCTGAGTCCGCGCCCGAGCGCGCCAGGGAAAAACCGCTGCAGCGCGCCGACAGCCTGTTCGCCCGGCTGTTCGGCGTGTTCCTGCTGGCTATCGTGATCGCCCACCTGCTGGCCTTTGCCTGGTTCCACCATTACGGCCCGCACCGACCCGACATGCCGCCACCACCGCCGCCGGAGCAGGGCTTCGAGCGTGGCCCGCCGCCGCAAGGCTTCCAGCCGCCC
>NZ_JBGLYK010000292.1:0-5625 GCF_047304025.1 Pseudomonas sp. Pseusp97
TCGCCGCGTCCGCCCTCCCAACCCCCCCTCCGCTCCCACCTGCTCCCCCCCACCCCCCCGCTCCTACAGAAAAGAAGATCAGCCCTTGAGCAGCTCCACCTTCTCCGGCTCACGCTTCATCAGTACGCGGCCGTTGCGGATCGAGTACAGCGCCTTGGTCTGCTGGCGCACCGCTTCGTAGTCGCTCTCCACGCCCAGCACCAGCAGGTTGGCCGGGCGGCCGGCGGCGATGCCGTAGCGCGCGCCCAGGTTCAGCGCGCGGGCGCTGTTGTCGGTGACCAGGTCCAGCGCGCGCTGCAGGTCGTCGAAGCCCATCATGTGGCAGATGTGCAGGCCGGCATCGAGCACGCGCAGGATGTTGCCATTGCCCAACGGATACCAGGGGTCCTTGATCGAGTCCTGGCCGAAGCAGACGTTCATGCCGGCGCGGTCAAGTTCGGCCACGCGGGTCACGCCGCGGCGTTTCGGAAAGGTGTCGAAGCGGCCCTGCAGGTGGATGCTCTCGGTCGGGCAGGAAACGAAGTTGATGCCCGAGCGCTTGAGCAGACGGAACAGCTTGGAGCAATAGGCGTTGTCGTAGGAGCCCATGGCCGTGGTGTGGCTGGCAGTGACGCGACCGCCCATGCCGCGCACGCGGGCTTCTTCGGCGAGCACTTCGAGGAAGCGCGAGTTGGGGTCGTCGGTCTCGTCGCAGTGCACATCCACCAGGCAGCCGGTGCGCTCGGCCAGGTCCATGAGGAACTTGATCGAACTGACGCCCTGCTCGCGGGTGTTCTCGAAGTGCGGGATGCCGCCGACCACGTCTGCGCCCAGGCGGATCGCCTCTTCCATCAGCTCGCGGCCGCCCTCGTAGGACTCGATGCCCTCCTGCGGGAAGGCGACGATCTGCAGGTCCACCAGGTGCCGCGCTTCTTCACGCACCTCCACCATGGCCTTGAGCGCGGCCAGGGTCGGATCGGTCACGTCGACGTGGGTGCGCACGTGCTGGATGCCGTGGGCGGCCAGCATGCGGATGGTGGTGTGGGCGCGGGACTTGGTGTCCTCGTGCGTGATGGTTTCCTTGCGCTGGGCCCAGCGCTCGATACCCTCGAACAGAGTGCCGCTCATGTTCCATTCCGGCTCGCCGGCGGTCAGGGTGGCGTCGAGGTGGATGTGCGGCTCCACCAGCGGGGCGATGGCCAGGTTGCCGCGGGCATCGATGTCGTCGCCGCTGGCGGCCACGGTACCGGATTGCTGCACGACTTCGGCGATGACGTCGCCTTCGCAGCGGATGGTGAACAGGCCGGTCTGCTTGCGCAGCGAGGCGTTGATGATTTTCATGGGCTCAAAGGTCCTCTTCAGGCTATTCGTGGCGCGGCGCATTGGACATGCGCCAGATGAGCAGCGCCACGGAGGTATTCAGGCGGAATTGCGCGTCGTCCAGGGACTGGCCGCTCAGGGCCTCGATGCGCGCGATCCGCTGGTTCAGGGTGTTGCGGTGGATGCCCAGGCGCTGTGCCGCCCTGAGCGCGTTGCCGCCTTCCTGGACGAGCGCGTCGAGCGTCTCGATCAGCAGTTGCGGCTGTTTGCGGCCCGCGTCATGCAGCGGGCCGAGGGTGTCTTTCATGAACTGCTCGACCACCGCGCGATCGGGGATCGCCCGCAGCAGGCGCAGCACGCCCAGCTCACGGTAGTCGCAGAAGCCGGCGGGCGCCTGCATGCCCTCGGCGACGTCGAGCGCCTGACGGGCCTCCAGCAGCGCGCGGGGGAATTCGGCGCAGGACTCGGCACGGGCAGACAAACCGAGATAGGCGCGCAGAGGCGCCAGTTCCTGTTGCAGCTCGGCGACCAGGGCGTGCAGCTCGGCCCGTTCGGCATCCGCCAGCAGCAGGACGAACAGGTCGCCCTGGATCACCACCGGCAGGCGCTCGGGGCGCTCCTGCTGCCAGTTCTCCAGATGGTCGAGCAGGCGCTGGCGGGTCAGCTGCAAGGCGCGCTCGGCCTCCTCCGGCTCCTGTTGCTGGAACAGCGTATCGACGCCCGAGAGTCGCAGCGCCACCAGCCGGCGCGGAATCTCCAGCGGCAGTTCCAGGTGCCGGGCGCGGCGCCGGACGATTTCCAGGCTTGGGTAATCGCCGCTGAGCAGCTGGCCGAGGATATCGCGGCGCGAGGTCTTCACCTGTGTCATCTGCACCAGCGCCGTGCCGATCAGGTGGGTGACGATGACCATCTTCAGCGCGTAGGGCTGCTCGATCAGCGGCAGGCCTTCGGCTTCGGCCAGGCGCACCACGGACGTCGGAATGCGCTGGATGAACTCGTCGCCGGTGAGGATGACGATGCCGGCGATGCCGCTGGCGACGCCTTCGCGCACCAGCTGCAGCAGGTTGGCTTCGTCACGGCTGTGGTTGATGCCGGTGACGAACACCAGCTCGCCGCCCATCACCCAGTCGGCGATGCCGACGTTCTCCGCCACGTAGGACCAGCGCACGCTGCGATGCAGGTTGCGCGCGCCGGCCCGCAGCGCGAGGCTTTCCAGCCCCGGCAGGCGGAGGATTTCCTCGACGCTCAGGCTCAAGCGCGCGGCTCGGCCACCGGCGCGCGGGCGCGGGTGACTTCGGTGAGGACGATGTAGCAGACGGCGGACGCGGCGATGCCCACCAGCGGCGCGATCCACGGCGAGGCGTAGGCGAGACCCGCACCGACCGCGTAGGAGGCAAGGCCCGTGACGTTGAATGCCGGGATGTGCGTGCCCACCAGCGCCGGGTACTCACCGCGATTGCGGTACCAGTAGTCGGCCATGATCACGCCGCCCAGCGGCGGGATGATCGAGCCCAGCAGCACCAGGAACGGGATCAGCCATTCGTACATGCCGCCGATGGCGAGGATGATGCCGATGCCGGCGGCCAGCAGGGTCATGGTGCGGCGACGCTCGCTGCGCACCAGGTGGCAGGCGGCGGCGGAGACGTTGTAGATGGTCGGGCCCTGGATGGTCCACAGGTTCAGGCAGAGCATGATCACCGCGGCGAAGGACAGGCCCTGTAGCACCATCACTTCGACGATGTCGGCGTTCTGGTAGACGATGGCGCACCAGGCGCCAGCGACGATCATCAGGCCGTTGCCGATGAGGAAGGCGACCACGCTGGCGGTCACCGCAATGCGCCCGCTGCGGGCCATGCGGGTCCAGTTGGTGGCCTGGGTCGCGCCGCTGGCGAAGGTGCCGAAGACCATGGTCACGGCGGCGGAAAAGGTCAGGGTCTGGCTCGGCTCCTTCGCCAGCAGGCCGCTCCAGCCGCCAGCGTAATTGGTCGCGATGACCATGGACGCCACCAGCAGGACGAACATCAGCGGCACCGACACGCGGGACATGATGTCCAGGCCCTTGAAGCCGATGATCGCGGTGATCGAGAACAGCAGGCCGAAGACCACCATCAGAGGGATGTTCAGCCACTCCGGCAGCGACAGCATCCTCACCAGCACGATGGCCACGGTGGCGGTGCCCCAGGCGTACCAGCCCAGTTCGGCGAAGCCGAGGAGGAAGTCGGACAGCTTGCTGCCGCGCTCGCCGAAGCAGAAGCGGCCCATCAGCACGGTATTCAGGCCGCTGCGCGAGGCGATCAGGCCCAGGGCGGCGGCGTAGATGGCGAGCAGCAGATTACCGATGAAGGCGACCCAGAGCATGTCGACGAAGTCGAAGGCCATGCCGATCTTGCCGCCGGCAAACATGGTGCCAGTGAAGAAGGTGAAGCTGAACAGGACCATGGCGATGGGCAGCAGGCCTTTGCGCCCTTCCCTGGGCGTCGCGCTCAGGGGGAATTCACTGGGGGAACTCATAGGTGTCTCCGCGAGGATTGGTTGAGGACTCCCGGCCAACGCAAATAGCGGGCCGGAAAAGCCAATCAGGAACGACGCGGAAATTTTGAGCATGTCGAACATTGTGAACTGTTCACAATGCACACTTCCGGTGGGTGTTACGGCGTTTCAAGATAGCTCAAATGTGCATTGTGCGGATTTTCGGGGCACGATGCAGCTTTTTCGCACCAAAACCTGACGAAGCCTTGATCCACGCCTGTGCCGTTCGGCGGAATTCCAGGCTGGAAGCGCAACGGCAGGCTGCACTCTCCTCCTGCGACACCCTGTCACCCCCAGACAAGGAAATGGCACGGACAACAAGTCCGGTGCGTACCGACGCAGGCAGACTCTCCTCAATGTTCCGTCCGCTGGCCGCGCCCTGGCGGACAGCCTGATAACGACAGAAAGCCCGCCAACAAGAAAAAGGGAGTACCCGCCAATGAGCGTCGCCAGGTTCCTCGCTCCATCGGTCCTCGCGCTGAGCACGTGCCTCGCGATGGGCGCAGCCCAGGCCGAGCTGCCGACCGAGAGCATCGGTGAGACCGTCTTGCCGTTCCCACCCTCGCCGCACCGCGCCTACATCGTCGACGTGGAGTTCGAGAACTTCATCGCCGGCCGCGTCACCGTGGTCGACCCCGAGCAGAAGAAGATGCTCGGCATGGTCAGCACCGGCTTCGTCGCTCCGTCCACCCTGAGCCACGACGCGAAGACCCTGTACTCCGCCGATACCTTCTATTCCCGCGGCACCCGTGGCGTGCGCACCGACGTGCTGACCGCCTGGGACACCTCGAACCTGCGCCCGAAGTGGGAAGTGGAAATCCCGGCCAAGCGCGCCTCGATCCTGACCCAGAAATACGCCCTGGGCACCAGCTCCGACGACCGCTTCGTCTACATCTACAACTTCACTCCGTCCACCTCGGTCACCGTGGTCGACACGCAGGAGAAGAAGGTCGCCAGCGAAATCGCCATCAGCGGCTGCGTGCTCAACTACCCGGTGGGCAAGCGCAGCTTCGCTTCACTTTGCGGTGACGGCCAACTGCAGATCACCAAGGTCGGTGACGACGGTAAGGAAGTCGGCCGCAGCCAGACGCCGTTCTTCGACCCGAACAAGGAGAAGCTCAACGAACGCGGCCTGGCCGTGGGCGAGACCTACTTCTTCGTGACCACCGACGGCGTGGTCAAACCGGTGGACGTCTCCGGCGACAAGCCGAAGATGCTGCCGAGCTGGTCGCTGACCACCGACGAAGAACGCAAGAAGGGCTGGGGCACCGGCGGCTGGCAGCTGATGGCCGTGGCGCCCAGGCTGAACCGGATGTACGTGCTGATGCATGAAGAGCACAGCGCCGGCAAATGGGAAGACCCGAGCCCGTTCATCTGGGTCTACGACCTGAAGACGCAGAAGAAAATCGCCACCCTGGAAGCCCCCAAGCCGGTGTGGAGCCTGCACGCCACTACCGACGACAAGCCGCTGCTGCTGGGCACCGACATCGAGGGCGGCCTGCAGATCTTCGACCTGAAGACCGGCAAGTACAACGGTTCCATGGACAAGATCGCCAAGACGCCGATCCTGGTCCTGAGCCACTAAGCCTTTTTAGAAAGTCATCTCCGAGAGGTACGGAAATGTTTTCCGATCCGATCCTGATCATCGCCAGTGCGGTGGCCGTTGCGGTGCTGCTCGCCAGCGCCGCCAGCCACAAGCTGCGCGCGCCGATGCGCTTCGCCCGCCAGGTCGAAGACTACGGCCTGCTGCCGGCCTCGCTGGTCGGCCCTGTGGCCCGCGTGCTGCCGGTGGTCGAA
>NZ_JBGLYK010000293.1:0-5555 GCF_047304025.1 Pseudomonas sp. Pseusp97
AACACACCCCGCCTGCCTCCGCGCCGCGCGCCCCCCCCCGCCCCGGGGGGGGGGGGGGGCCGCCCCCAACCCTCGCTCCTACAATTCGTATGCGACCGCGGAGGACCGGACCTTGTCCGCGAAAACCGTCGCGCAGGAATTCGCTGCCAACGGGATAACCTCCGGCAGGCCGCCAGCCCTTCACGGATGAATCCGCTTCTACCTGAAATATCGCCACGGGGCACGCCCTCTCCCCCGCCCTCTCCCTGAAGGGAGAGGGAGCTGTCCGTGCCGGCTGATACAGTGGTTTCAGCCTTCACCAAACGGTCCCCTCTCCCTTCGGAGCGGGGCGCGTAGCCAGGGTTAGGGAGAGGGAAAATCCCAGGCACGAACTATCAGAAGAACACAGGTGCTCCTGCTCTTACGCTGACCGAACCCACGATGCAGACCTTGGGAGCGCACCAGCGAGCGAATCGCCGGCCTGGCTCACTCCCAGAGGGAGCGAGCCAGGCCTTGGCCGGTGCAGGCCCTACGCCGGAATCCGCGCGATCTGCGCTTCGCGCGCCCAGACACGGTGCTGCTTCAGCGCCGCCTCCAGAGGCCCGAATACATCCGTCGCCGAAGCGCCCTGCACCACTCCCTCATCCGCCGGCAAGCCCAGCTGGCCCGGCAGCGCCTTGGCGTCGCCGGCGAAAGCCAGTGGCTTGAGGTGCTTGTAGGCTTCGAGCAGGTAGTGCAGCGAGCGACCGTCGCCGCCCAGGGTCTGTACCGACTGGGCGCCGCCCGGCACGAACACCGCGTCGAAGACCACCGAAGGCAAGCCATCGTAGCTGCCATGGGGAATCAGCTCGGCGCCGCTGTCCGCCTTTACCGGCGCGGCGCTGGGGCCGATCAGCTTGGCGCTGGCACCGGCCTTCTGCAGGGCATCAGTGAGGTCGCTGACGTCGCTCTCGCTGACGCCATCGGCGATCAGGATGGCCACCTTGCGCGAACGGATATCGCCGGACAGCAGGTTCACCTGGCTGAGCGCCGGGGACGTCTGCGGCTGCGGTGCAGCGGACGGTTGCGCGGTGACTTTCACGCCGATCTGGCTGGCGACCCGCTGCGCCAGGTCCGGCGAGATGTTCACCAGGATCTCGTTGACCTCGCGCTCGCGGATCGACATGCGCTCCACCTTCGATAGCTCGAAGGCGTAGGCGGACACCACGTGCCCCTGCTCGGCCTCGCTCAGGCTCTGGTAGAACAGCGCGGCCTGGCTGAAGTGGTCGGCGAAGGAGTCGGCGCGCACGCGCACCTTCGACCCCGCAACCGGCTCGTGGTAGCTGGCGAAGCCGCCCTGGCGCGCCGCGGCCGGAGTTTCCTTCGGCCAGCCGTTGTCGATGGAGTTGGGCTCATAGGACGCGCGGCCCTTGTGGATCATGTGCTGGTGCAGGCCGTCGCGCTGGTTGTTGTGGAACGGGCACAGCGGCTGGTTGATCGGAATCTGGTTGAAGTTCGGCCCGCCCAGGCGCAGCAGCTGGGTATCGGTGTAGGAGAACAGCCGGCCCTGCAGCAGCGGGTCGTTGCTGAAGTCGATGCCGGGCACGATGTGGCCGGGGTGGAAGGCGGCCTGCTCGGTCTCGGCGAAGAAGTTGTCCGGGTTGCGGTTGAGCACCATGCGCCCGAGCAGCTTCACCGGCACCAGCTCCTCGGGCACCAGCTTGGTGGGGTCGAGAAGATCGAAGTCGAACTGGTCCGCATCGGCCTCCGGGATCACCTGCACGCCCAGCTCCCATTCGGGATAGTCGCCGCTCTCGATATCTTCCCACAGCTTGCGGCGGTGGATGTCCGGGTCCTTGCCGGCGAGCTTCTGCGCCTCGTCCCAGACCAGCGAGCAGACGCCGGCCTTGGGCTTCCAGTGGAACTTCACCAGCGAACTCTCACCCGCCGCGTTGATCAGGCGGAAGGTGTGCACGCCGAAGCCCTGCATGTGCCGCAGGGAAATCGGGATGGCGCGGTCGGACATGGCCCAGGTGACCATGTGCGCCGACTCCGGCGTCAGCGAAACGAAGTCCCAGAAGGTGTCGTGGGCCGACGCGCCGGTGGGGATTTCGTTGTGCGGCTCGGGCTTCACCGCGTGGACGAAGTCGGGGAACTTGATGGCGTCCTGGATGAAGAACACCGGCATGTTGTTGCCCACCAGGTCGTAGTTGCCCTCGTCGGTATAGAACTTCACCGCGAAGCCGCGCACATCGCGTACCGTGTCCGCCGAGCCGCGCGGCCCCTGCACGGTGGAGAAGCGCACGAAGACCGGGGTCTGCTTGCCGGCCTTGCCGAGGAAGGACGCCTTGGTCAGCGCGCTCCAGTCGTCATAGGACTCGAAGTAGCCGTGGGCGGCCGTGCCACGCGCGTGGACGATGCGTTCGGGAATCCGCTCGTGGTCGAAGTGGGTGATCTTCTCCCGCAGGATGAAATCTTCCAGCAGCGAAGGGCCACGGTCACCGGCGCGCAGGCTGTTCTGGTTATCGGCGATGCGCACATTGGTGTTGGTGGTCAGGGCTTCACCGGTGGAGTCCTCGCGGTAGCGCTCCAGTTGCTCGATCTTCTCGCTGGTGTTGCCACGGTCGGTGGTGCCGGTGCCTGCCAGTTCGCTCTGCTTGCCGGGGGTCTGTGCCATGAAGCGTTCTCCTCGTCACGGATGATCGACGGCTCGCGGGCCGCCTCGTACCTATCCCTTGGGACAGAAGCGGTCGTCGGAGTTCAGGCTTTTTTCCCAGCGGTACGGCAGGCCAACAAAAAACCCGAGGCATTGCCTCGGGTTTTGATGGTCGGTTACGGATCAGCGCGCGAGGAACGGCGGCGGCGCGTCGATCACCCCGGTCTCGTTGACGTACTGCTTGTAGTGTTCGATCAGCGCTTCCAGCTTCGCCGGCTCGCTCTTGGCCAGGTCCCGGGTCTCGCCGGGGTCGCGGGCGAGATCGTAGAGCTGCCAGGTGGCCGGGCCGACCGGCGCGGGCAGGTAGACGGCCTTCCAGTCGCCCTGGCGGATCGCGCGCATGCCGAACAGCTCCCAGCCGGTGACGGTGTTCTGGTCATGGGCCTGTTCGGTTTCACCCGACAGCCAGCCCAGCCAGGATTTGCCACGCACCTCGGCCACCTCGCGGCCGCGCCACTGCTTGCCCGGATGACGCACACCGGCGAGGTCGAGGATGGTCGGGGTAATGTCCATCACCGTGGAGAACGCATGGCTGATCTCGCCCTGGCGTTGCAGCGCCGGGTAGCGCACCAGTGCCGGCACGCGGATGCCGCCCTGGGTGGTGAAGGCCTTGTACAGCCGCGACGGCGCGGTGGCCGCCTGGGCCCAGCGCGGGCCGTACCAGATGTAGGAGTTGGCGCGGCCGATGTTCTCCAGGCTGTTGTCGTAGTGCTGGTCGAGGAAGCTCAACAGGTCCGGGCCGAAGCGCGGGAAGGCCTCCAGCAGCGCACCCTCGGCGCCGTTGTCGGACATGAACAGGACGAAGGTGTTGTCCAGCTCGCCCTGCTGGCGCAGGTACTCGACGACGCGGCCGACGTTCCAGTCCAGGCGCTCGACCATCGCCGCGTAGACCTCCATGGCCCTTGCGGACCTGGCCTTCTCCTCGTCGCTGAGCTGCGCCCATTCCTTGCTGATCGCCAGCACCGGATGCGCCTTCACATCGGCATCGATCAGGCCCAGCTGCTTGAGCCGTTCCAGGCGCTCCAGGCGCAGCGCCTCGGGGCCGGCGTCATAGCGGCCCTTGTACTTGTCGACCACCTCCTTGGGTGCCTGCAGCGGCCAATGCGGCGCGGAGAACGGCAGGTAGGCGAAGAACGGACGGTTCTGGTCACGCTCCTTCAGGTACTGGATGAGTTTGTCGCCGAAGGCATCGGAGGAATAGAAATCCGCCGGCAGTTCGTCGATGAACTGGTCATCCTCGACGTACAGCGCCGGCGTGCTCTTGAGGATGCGCGGCGTGCTCTCATCGTAAGGCGGCTCGAAACCATAGTGGTTGGCCGCGCCCGGCAGCAGCGAGAAGGAGCGCTCGAAGCCGCGCGCATGGGGCGCCTGCTCCAGCTTCAGGCCCAGGTGCCATTTACCGGACAGCAGCGTCTGGTAGCCCGCCTCGCGGAGCAGTTCGGGCAGCGCCACCACGCGGTCGTTCAGGTAGCCCTCGTAGCCCGGCTTGCCTTCCAGCTCGGGGGTCAGCGCCTCGGCCATGGTGCCGATGCCGGCAATGTGGTGATCGGTGCCGGTGAGCAGCATCGAGCGCGTCGGCGAGCAGGTCGGCGCGGTGTGGAAGTCGGTCAGCCGCAGGCCGTCGAGGGCCAGGGCATCGAGGTGCGGCGTGGCGATCTCGCCACCGAAGGCGCCGAGGTCGGAGAAGCCGAGGTCGTCGGCGACGATGACGAGGAAGTTGGGGCGTTTGCTCATGGTCGGACTCGGTAGGTTGGGTGAGCCTGTAGGAGCGAGCTTGCTCGCGAACTATCCAGGGTGGCCTGGTCGAAGAGCTTCGCGAGCAGGCTCGCTCCTACAAGGGCGGGTTCTCTGGATCAGCAGGCAATGAATTCGAACGGCAGGTCTTCCACCCGCTTGAGCTGCGGCGCGACGTAGTCGCCCTCGCCCGTAAGCTCGTGCAACAGCGCCTCGCGCTGGCGCAGGAAGTCGTAGCCGCCGCGCTCACGCGGGTGCGCCAGCGGCACTTCGACGATGCGCTTGATGCGCCCCGGACGCGGCGCCATCACCACCACGCGGTCGGCGAGGAACAGCGCCTCCTCCACGTCGTGGGTCACCAGCACGGTGGTGATGCGCTCGCGCTGGCGGATGCGCAGCAGTTCTTCCTGCAACTGCTGGCGGGTCAGCGCGTCCAGCGCGCCGAAGGGCTCGTCCAGCAGCAGGATGCGCGGGCTGGCCACCAGGCCGCGGGCAATCGCCACGCGCTGCGCCATGCCGCCGGACAGCTGGTGCGGGTAGGCGCGGGCGAAGGCCGTCAGGCCGACCAACTGCAGGTAATCGGCGACCCTGGCGGCCTTGCCGGTTTCGCTCAGCGGTTCGTTGACCAGACCGAGGGCGACGTTCTGCTCAACGCTCAGCCAGGGGAACAGGCGGTGCTCCTGGAACACGATGCCGCGTTCGCCGCCGATGCCGTCGATGGGCTTGCCGTCGATGCGTATCTCGCCCTGGAACTCACGGTCGAGTCCCACCAGCAGGCGCAGCAGCGTGGACTTGCCGCAGCCGCTGGCACCGACGATGGCAATGAACTCGCCGTCAGCGACCTCCAGGTCGAAGCGTTCGATGGCCTGCAGCTCTCGACCGTCCACGGGGAAACTCTTGGCCACCTGGCGAAAGCTCACCAGGGCCTGGGATGCGAAAGCGTTCATGCGTGTCTCCAGCGCGTCACTCGCGCTTCGATGCGCTGGCCGAGCGCGGCCAGCAGGGCTCCGGTGAGGCCGACCAGCAACATGCCGGCGCCGACCAGGTCCATGCGGAAAAGTTGTTGCGCGCCGATCATCAGGCTGCCGATACCGCCGTCAGACGGCATGAAGTATTCGGCGCCGATGGTGCCGAGCCAGGCGTAGAT
>NZ_JBGLYK010000294.1:0-5553 GCF_047304025.1 Pseudomonas sp. Pseusp97
AGCTTGCTCGCGGACCGCTTGACGCCCGTGCTGCCGGTAGAGCCGTTCGCGAGCAAGCTCGCTCCTACACAAAGCTTGAGGTGCGAACATGAAAAAGGCCCCGGAAGGGGCCTTTTTCATGGGGCGGACTGGACGTCAGGCGCTGCTGTTCACCGTCTCGCGCTTCACCGCCCTGGTGGTCGGCGCGTGGTGGTCGTCGTGGTCGTGATCGTCGCCGATCACCTGCACCTCGTTGCCTTCGGCGTCATACAGCTTGCCATTCTGGAAGTAGTCACCCTCGTTCAGCGCGGCGATGTCGCGGTAGCGCAGGGTGCGCTCCTCGGCGGCGACGAACACCGACTGCTGGTTGGAGTTGCCGGTCTTGAAGTGGTTGAACAGCAGGTTGAGACCGATGGCCATGATCGCCGCCGAGCTGATGCCGGAGTGGAAGATGGTGGCGAACCAGCTGGGGAAGTGCTCGTAGAAGCTGGGGGCGGCGATCGGGATCATGCCGAAGCCGATGGAGGTGGCGACGATGATCAGGTTCATGTTGTTGCGGTAGTCGACCTTGGACAGGGTGCGGATGCCGCTGGCCGCGACGGTGCCGAACAGCACCACGCCGGCGCCGCCCAGCACGGAGGAGGGCACCGCGGCGATCACCCGGCCCATCACCGGCAGCAGGCCGAGGGTCACCAGGATCAGGCCGCCAGTGGCCACCACGTAACGGCTCTTCACGCCGGTCACGGCGACCAGGCCGACGTTCTGGGCGAAGGCGCTCTGGGTGAAGGAGCCGAAGATCGGTGCCAGGATGCTCGACGCCATGTCGGCGCGCAGACCGTTGCCCAGGCGCTTGGAGTCGACCTTGGTGCCGATGATCTCGCCGACGGCGAGGATGTCCGCCGAGGTCTCCACCAGGGTCACCATGATCACGATCAGCATCGAGAGGATCGCGGCGACGTGGAAGGTCGGCATGCCGAAGTGGAAGATCGCCGGGAAGGCCACCATCGGGCCCTCGGCCACGCGGGAGAAGTCGGTCATGCCCAGGGCGGCGGCGATCAGGGTGCCGATCACCATGGCCAGGAGGATCGACAGGCGCGAGATCGAGGCGCTGCCCAGCTTGCTCAGCAGCAGGACGATCACCAGGGTGAGCGCGGCCAGGCCGATGTTGGCCATGCTGCCGAATTCCGCTGCCTTGGGGTTGCCGCCCATGGCCCAGCGCGCCGCTACCGGCATCAGCGTGAGGCCGATGGTGGTGATGACGATGCCGGTGACCATCGGTGGGAAGAACTTGGTGATGCGCGAGAACACCGGCGTGATCAGGAAACCGATGAAGGAGGCTGCCATGACGGCGCCGAGTACGGCGGGCATGCCGCCGCCTTCATAGCCGCCGCCGAGGATGGCGATCATGGTGGCGACGCCGGCGAAGGAGACGCCCTGCACCAGCGGCATCTGCGAGCCGAAGAAGGGAATGCCGAGGGTCTGCAGCAGGGTGGCGAGGCCACCGGCGAACAGCGAGGCGGCGATCAGCAGGCCGATCTCGCTGGGGGAGAGCCCGGCCGCCTGGCCGAGGATCAGGGGAACGGCGACGATACCGCCGTACATGGTCAGAACGTGTTGCAGGCCGTACGCCAGGTTGGCGCCGATTCCGAGGTTCTCGTCTTCCGGGCGTGCTCCGGCGGACGCTACAGCTGAACGATCATTCATGGCTGAGGACTCGCTTGTTTTTGTTGTGCGGCCACTGTAGACAAAGTCCGTGGGAAATATCCACTGTTTTGTATACATGTTTATGTCCGATGGTCCGGAATCTGACCGGTCGGTTATGTGATTTTTCAGGATGGATGGCTCTGTAATCGGCGTTCTGCATGAAATCCTGACTCGGGGCTACTTGCACGAAATGTGTGCATGGTTGAATCCAAAAGCACCAGCGGGCTGCATGCAAAGTGTCGAAAGATGCTGGCCGGCCACCTGCATACAGGCCATCGCAAATTGCGGGCCAGCGATGCGCCGTGTGCGCCGTTCTCCCCGGCGAAGGCTGCTCCTGCTATAACCGTCCGCCTCGGTTTTCGCAGGATTTCGAGAAGAGATGGCCTTCCCACCGCTGCACAGTTTCAGGGTGTTCGAAAGCGTGGCCCGCCTGGGCAGCCTGGCCGCGGCCGCCGTCGAGCTGCACGTCACCACAGGCGCAGTCAGCCAGCAGGTGAAGGCTCTGCAGGCCAGCCTCGGCGTGGAGTTGTTCGAGAAGCGCGGCCGCCAGCTGGTCTTGACCGCCAGCGGGCGGAAGCTGCAGAAAAGCGTGGCCAGTGCCATGGGCGAGATCACCGACGCGGTCCAGGCATTGCAGGCGGATATCCGGCTGGAAGAGGAAAGAGTGGACATCTGCCTGTCGATCCCGCCGGTCGAGGGCGTGGAATGGCTGACCCGTCCGCTGCTGCGCTTCATGGAAGAATCGCGTTCGCTGCGGGTGAGCGTGATCACCGCGCCGGGCATGCCCCAGGTGGACTGGCGCCGAGCCGATGTGGCGGTGGTCTACGGCTCGCCGCCGTGGCCGGGCTGCTGGTGGCGCCTGCTGCATGGCATCCGCATGACGCCGGTGTGCAGCCCGCAGTACCTGCGTGGACCGCTGGCCATCCGTGAAGCCGCCGACCTGGCGCGGCACCGTCTGCTGCACGAGGACGACGGCAGCCAGTGGCAGCAGTGGCTGGCCGAGGCGGGTTACGGTCGGGGTGGCGCCGAGGATATCCATTTCGAGGATTTCGGCATGGTCCTGCAGGCGGCGCGCGACGGTTTCGGCGTGGCGCTCAGCGACGAGACGGTGTCCCAGCGCGACCTCGACGAAGGCCGGCTGGTGCGCCCGCTACCGATCTCGGTGGCGGCGGTGCACAACTACCATGTCGTCTGCCCCGAGGCGAAACGCGAACGCCCGGAAGTCCGGGCGTTCATCGAGTGGTTGCTGTCGATAGGCGAGTAGGGCTCGACTGATGCTGCGGTGGGTTGGCGGTGTCTGTAGGAGCGAGCTTGCTCGCGAACAGCGGACTACCGTCTTGCACTGTCGCGCAAGGCAGACTGCGGTTCGCGAGCAAGCTCGCTCCTACAAGGATCAGGTGACTCCGTGCCAGGCGTCAGCTCGGGCCATCAATACCCGTAACCCCGCCCATCGCTGAACTGTATGTCGGTGAGGATGCTGATGTCCTTCTGCACCTTGTACAGCTCGGAGCTCCTGATCAGCTCCGGGTCGCTGAAGGCTTCGCCCTTGGCGCGGCCGGCCTGGATCTGCTGCATCCTGTCGCGCACCGCGACGACGTCGGCGTAGGTCATGGCCGGCACCTTGCTCGGGTCCTGGTCGGCGTGGGCGCCGTAGAGGGTGGTCTGCGGGTTGATCACCTTCAGCGTGGCATCCAGCGAGGCGACGTAATCCTTGAGGTTTCCCGCCAGCAGCCAGGACGGGTAGAGGTGATCGCCAGAGAGCAGGATGTTGTGCGCCTCATCGAACAGCACAACCTCGTCCGGCGTGTGGCCGGGCATGCTCAGCAGTCGAAGCTTCAGGCCGCCGAGGTCGATCACCTCGTCGGGCTTCACCAGGCGCGAGACCTTGAAGGGCGCCAGGGTCATCTGGTCGATGTTGCCCAGGTAGACCGGCTCGGGCACGTGGTAGAGGCCATCGGCGCCGCGGAACCTGGCGGTGAAGGGCGTATCCACCAGGTAGATGCTCTGGAAATTGTGCAGCCCGCCCAGGTGGTCGAAGTGCAGGTGCGAGGGCAGCACCGAGAGCGGCTTGTCGGTGATCTGGCGGGCGATGCGGGTGATGTCTTCCTTCTGGTTGGCGCCCGAGTCGAACATCAGCGCCTGCTCGGAACCCACCAGCAGGTACGAGTAGTTCTTCTGGTAGTAGTTCGGCTCGCCGATGGCGTAGAGGAACTCCGTCAGCTTGTGGACCACGAAGGCCGGGCTTTCGCCCTCGGGTGCTGCGGTCGTGGGGGCTTCGGCGGCGCTCGCGGCGGAGGGCGCGCCGAGCAGGGTGGAGGAGGCCAGGGCCAGGGCTTTGATCAGCGTGCGCATGGGGCGCGAACCTCTTTCTCGTTGTTGTCGGGGGAGGGGCGGGTTGTCCGCGGGTTCATCTCACCGCTGGCGAGGGTTCGATTCAATGCACGATTTCTAAAGCCTGGCGCCGAGTCGGACTAAAGCTTTCTTTGGTGAGCTGCGTTCGCGCCTCGCAGGAAGGCGAACAAGGGACGCGCTGGCCGATGACCGGCGTTGCCATATCCGACTACTCGACTATGACTTTCTGAAAATCCTGAATCGAGATCACAGCGATGGCCGGGTCCCGCTTCTGCCCTGCATTGGGTGTGGCATTCGAATTGGCTCTCCTCCTGCCGGGTACTTCGGCCCGGGCCGATTGCACTTTCTCTCCGGGGCCGGGCGACGATCAGCATCTCTGCAGTTCCGGCACCGCTCCTTCGCTGAGCGATGCCGCGGGCAACAACAGCCTCACCTTTCCCGCCGGGGGCAGCGGTGCCATCACCGGCGACGTCACCTTCGGCAACGGCGCCGACGCGGTGGTCATGGATTCGGGGAGCATCGACGGCAGCCTGCACCAGGGCGGCGGCGCCGACAGCCTGCACATCAGCGCCGGGTCGATCCTGGGCGCCGTCAGCCAGGGTGACGGCATCGATGACTTCGTCATGACCGGGGGCGTCATCGGCTCGCTGGCCCAGGGGGATCAGCACGACACCTTCAGCATGAGCGGCGGCATCATCATCGGTGCCTTCGACGACGGCGACACCGCACGCCTGAGCGGTGGCACCATCGGCCGGGTGGACATGAAGCTGGACAACAACCTGTTCGACATGTCCGGTGGCTCGATCATCGGTAACCTGGTCACCGGCTTTGGCCGGGACACCATCCTGGTTTCCGGGGGCGGCATCGGCGGGAATGTCAGCTTGAGCGGCGGCGATGACACGGTCGTCCTCACCGGCGGCGATATCCACGGCCAGATCCTGATGAGTGCCGGTGCCGACACGCTTGTCTGGAGCGGCGGCGGTACGGTGCGCAGCTCCATCCTGATGGGCGAGGGCGACGACACCGCCACGCTCAGCAGCCTCAGCGAAACCCAGTTGGGCAGCACACCGGCGTTGGACGGCGGGGCGGGCAACGACCGGCTGACCTTCGTCAGCACCAGCACCAGCCAGGGCGGCCGCTACCTGGAGTGGGAAAGCATCCAGCTCACCCAGGCTTCCCGGCTCGATCTGAACGATACGCTGACGCTCGGCGACCCGGTTTCCGGTACCGGCACGCTGTCGCTGGATTCCACCAGCCTGCTGACTTCCAGCCGCGGCATCGTGGCACCGAGCAATACGGCGCTGAATGCGCGACTGGTGAACGCAGGGGTGATCGACCTGACCACCTCCGGCCCTGACGCCACCGACAGGCTCACGGTCAGCGGCGATTACCAGGGCGACAACGGCATTCTTCGCCTGCAGAGCGTCCTGGCGGGCGACGGCGCGGCCTCCGACCGCCTGGTGGTGAACCAGGGCAGCATTGCCGGCAGCACGCTGCTGGAGATCGGCAACCTGGGGG